>JBGUED010000158.1:0-5972 GCA_041821525.1 Candidatus Aminicenantaceae bacterium
CCTCGGTGATGAAGCGTCCCTCCTGGGCATTGTAAATGGTCAAGACCTGCGGCCAGGCAGAGTTCATGCCCAGGATGATCGTGTCGAGGGTTTTGGTACTCTGGTATTTGACAGCGACGCTTTCAAAAAGATCCACCGTCAGGTCCACGGCCACCGCTTTGACCGCGGGGCATTGGGCCTGGATGGCCTCTACATCCTCCAGCGTCAGGTCTTTCCGCTGCCTCTCATCCTCTGAGAGGTTTCCGATCTGGATCCCGGGCTCATACTTGCTGACGATGATGATGTCGGAGCCTGCGGATTCCAGCTCGCTGAGGAATGTCTTGTTCAGGCCCTGGATGACCGAGACCATGGCGATGACGGTCATGACCCCGATCATGATCCCCAGCAGAGTGAGGAAAGAGCGAAGCTTGTGGGACCGGATGGATTCCACGGCCATCCGGATGATCTCCTGTGCGATCCCTGCTCTCATAGTTCCGTCCCCAAGGCCGTGATGGGATCGAGCTTGGCCGCTTTGTTGGCAGGATACATGCCGAAGAAGAGCCCGACCGATGCAGAAACGCAGATGGCCACCACGATGGAGGCCGGATCGACACTGGAAGGTATGGAGGTGATGGCCGAGACGATGCGGGCCAGTGTGAATCCCAAGATGATGCCTATGGCCCCGCCGAATGTCGACAGGGTGGCGGACTCGACCAGAAACTGGAAGAGGATGTCGTTGCGGCGTGCGCCGATGGCCATGCGGATCCCGATCTCTCTGGTCCGCTCCGTGACCGCCACCAGCATGATGTTCATGACCACGATCCCTCCTACGAACAGGGCCAGTGAAGCTATGGCGATCATGGCGAAATAGATGCCGGTGGTGGCTGCCTTATAGATGTCAATGAATTGATCTGATGTCCGGAAGGAAAAATCGTCGGACTCCCCGTAGGGGACATGTCGCTTGGAGCGGAGCAGCGTCCGCACCTCATCCTGGGCCAGCGCCATCTTTTCCTGAGAGACGGTGTGGATGTTAATGTTGACACTCTGCCGGGTCCCGTAGAGCTTCTGGAACGTCGTGATGGGGATCCGGACGAAATTGTCCTGGCTGAAGCCCAGGAGTTTTCCCTTGGCCTCGGCCACGCCGATGATCAGGAAATTATGCCGCCCCACCTTGAGGCGCTTGCCGAGTGGATCCAGGTAGGGGAACAGGTTGTCCCGCACATCGGACCCGATGATGCACACATAGCGGGAGCGCTGTTCGTCCTCATTGCGGATGTGGTAACCCCGCTCGAGCTCCATGACACTTCCGATGAGGTGGTCCTGATGGGTTACTCCATTAATGGACACGGCCTTGAGGTACTGGTTCCTGTATTTCACGGAACGGCCTGTAGACACTGAGGCCCCGATCAGTTCGCAGTGTTGGCAGCGACGCTGGAGCAGCCGCATGTCCTCGATGGTCAGGTTTTTCCGTTTCTGCTGTTTCCTCATCTCCTCGATGTTCATGCCAATCATGGAGAATTTGGCCACAGAGAAGTCGTTGGCACCGAAAAAGGCGAACTTGGTGTACACGTAATCGTTAAGTCCCTGGATAATGGAGACCACGGCGATGATGGTAAGAACACCGATGATGATCCCCAGGAGGGTCAAGAATGTCCTCAGCTTGTGGCCCCAGAGAGAGCCCATGGCCATGGAGATGGATTCACCGACGTGGATGCGTGCCATTCTGTACCCTTATTTGTTCATGGTATATTCTACACTAACAGGTACGGGAGAGGAATAAAAAGGTTGTGAAGGAGAGGAAAAACCTGATTCGACGATTTGTTTATTTAGATCTTGGGCTTTATTGAGACTGGAGAATTCATTAGAATAGAAAAAGGAGGTGGCGATGAGTGAAAGCAGACCATCCGTCAGGAACGAGCTCGCCGTGCCCTGTGTCTATTTCAAGGAGAGTGGGAAGGTGAACACACGCCGTACTCTGGAGATTGCGGCTCAGCGGGCCCGGGAACTGGATGTGGACCAGGTCCTGTTGGCCACCACAGCGGGAGAAACCGGCCTGCAGGCTCTGGATTTCTTCCCTGGAAAAATCCTGGTGATCGTCACGCATTCCACGGGCTTCGTCCGGCCCGGCGCTCAGCAGCTGTCACCGGAGGTGCGTCGAAAACTGGAGGGTGCCGGGGCTCAGGTGCTGACCTGCCAGCATGCCCTGGGTGGAATCAACCGGGCGGTCCGGAGGAAGCTGAACACCTACCAGTTGGACGAGATTATCGCATACACCTTGCGCATCTTCGGACAGGGGACCAAGGTGGCGGTGGAGACGGCACTGATGGCCGCGGATGCCGGCAAGCTCAGCACGGCCCGGCCCTGCATCTCCATCGGGGGAACCAGCGAAGGCGCTGACACTGCGCTGCTCCTGAAAGCGGCGCACGCTCAGGACTTCTTCGACCTTCGGATCATGGAGTTCCTGGCCAAACCGCATCTTCCCACGTGAGGCCTCCTCGATGCTCGTCCGGCTAAACAAATACATCGCCCAGTCCGGGACGTCTTCACGCCGCGCGGCCGACCGGCTTATAAGCGATGGAAAGGTCAGGGTCAACGGTCGGATCGTCCGGACTCTGGGGCAGAAGATCAACTCAGACAAGGATGTGGTCGAGGTGGAGGGCAGGACCATCCAGCTCCCCGAGGACAAGGTCTATCTGATGCTGCACAAGCCGTCCGGCTGCCTCGTGACCAGGAAAGATCCGTACCACCGCCCCACGGTCATGGATCTTGTGCCCCCTCTGGCTTCAGGCATTTTTCCTGTCGGGCGGCTCGACTTGGACAGTGAGGGGCTGCTTTTGCTGACCAACGACGGCGAACTGGCCCACCGGCTGCTGCATCCCCGCTACGGCGTCAAGAAGCTGTACAGGATCAAGGTGAAGGACCGGCCTGCACCGGCAATCCTGGACACGCTGAGACAAGGTATTTATCTCGATGGCAAAAAGACGGCCCCGGCACGGATAACTCCCGTTTCCCTGGGAGACAGGCACAGCTGGCTGGATGTGGAGATCCATGAGGGGCGGAAGCGGGAGGTCCGCCGGCTGTTCGAATCCCAGGGGTATCCCGTCCTGTCACTGAAGCGGCTGCAGTTTGCGGGACTTTCTCTGGAGAGACTGGCTCCAGGAGCCTGGCGGGTCCTGTCGCCCGCTGAGATCCGGGCACTCAAAAAACAGGCTGGGCTCTAGTCCTTTTTATTCTTGTCGTTTTTCTGATCGAAGGTCTTCCAACTGGCCGCCAAACGGTGCAGTTCCTGATCCACCAGATAGTGGACCGTGTCTACCTCGAATGTCCCATCTTTCTTCCTGCGTCCGGCTTTGACGCCGGTCAGGATCTCGATCCCCTCATCGATGGTCTTTATGGGATAGACATGGAAGAGGCCGTTCTGTACTGCCTCGACCACATCCTTGCGCAGCATCAGGTTGCCCACGTTCTGATGGGGCATGATGATGCCCTGGGTACCAGTCAGCTTCCTGGCTTTGCAAACTTCGAAGAAACCCTCGATCTTCTCGTTGATGCCGCCTATGGGCTGTATCTCACCCTTCTGGTTCAGCGATCCGGTGACCGCGATATCCTGGCGGAGGGGCAGCTTAGAGAGACTGGAGAGGATCGCGTATACCTCGGTCGAAGAGGCGCTGTCGCCGTCCACACCGGAATATGCCTGCTCAAAGGCGATCGAGGCAGAGAGCGAAAAAGGTTTGTCCTGGGCGTATTTGCCGCGCAGGTATCCACCCAGGATCAGGACTCCTTTGTTGTGGGTGCGTCCACTCAGATCCGCCTCCCTCTCGATGTTGATGACTCCCGCCCGGCCCACAGAGGTAGCGGCCGTGATGCGTGTGGGCTTGCCAAAGGCAGCCTCCCCCTGCATATAGACCGAGAGGCCGTTGACCTGCCCCACCGCGGAGCCTTTAGAGTCGATCATCAGGGTGCCTTCTTCGATCATCTCCTGGATCTTGTCTTCGATCAGGCTGACGCGCTCGAAGCGTTCCTGGATGGCTTCTTCGATGTGGGCACGGCCGACCAACTTACTGCTATCCTTGGCGGCCCAGTAGTTGCCCTCCCTGATCACATCTTCCAGGTTGTGAAATCGTGTTGAAAGTTTCTTGTGCCGGCCGGCCAGGCGAATACTGTACTCCAGCAGGGCGGCCATTCCGTACCTGTCCACGGGCAGGAGCCCGTCCTCTTCCGTGATTTTTTTGACGAAGTCGGCGTATTCCAGGATAGTTTTCTTGGTCAAAGGGGTCACCGAGTCGAACTCGGCTTTAATCTTGAAGATTTTTTTGAAATCCTCGTCCTTGTAGAACATCAGGTTGTAGAGGTAGGAGTCGCCGATCATGATCACCTTCACGTTGATATCGATGGGTTCGGGCTTGAGCCGTGCGGTGGAGAAGAGGAAGAGGGTTGCGTAGTTCTGGATCTCCAGTTTCTGGTTGCGCAGCGTGCGCTTCAGGGACAGCCAGACACCCGGTTCGAGCAGCGCATCCAGGGCGCTGATGACCAGATACCCTCCATTAGCCTTGAGGAGTGATCCCGCCTTGATCTTGGTGAAGTCCGTCTGCATGAACCCGAACCGGTTCATGGTGGATTCGATCGATCCGAACAGGTTGGCATAGTTGGGGTTGGTCTCCATGACCACGGGGGCCTTCTTCAGGTCCGAATTATCGATGATCAGGTTCACCTGGTAGGGCGCGAACGGATCGGTGGGGTTTTTGGGCTTTTGTTCCTGCATCTGGGGCTTAAACAGGTCTACTTGTGCATTGAGGGTTTCCTCCACGTGGTCGAGGTATTCCCCGATCTTGTTGAACGGGAATTTTTTCCGGATGTCATCAATGGCCTGCTTTATGATCGGCGCGAGGGAATTTTTGTCCCAGTCCTTTAAGAGCTCCCTTGTCTTCTCTTCGGTTTCTTTCATGTGCTTGAAGACCTGCTCGAGCTTCCCAGTCAGGTCTTCGTACTTTTTGTGCAGCTTTTTAAGTCCCGCCTGGGGGAATTTTTTTTCCCTGGTCTCGGCTTCCAGCTTGTCGAAGGGGGTGGGTTTGCCTTCGATGATGGGGATGAGGTCAGGTTTGATGAAGGTCCCGATCTGGACCTGGATGACGGAGAAGCCTTCCTTGGCGACCTCCTCTTCGAACTGTTTCAGGACCGATTTCTGTTTGCTCTGCTGATCTTCGATGATGCGGTCCCGTTTCTCCGTGTAATAGGGGCTCTTCAGGAGTTCGGGTATGTTGATTTTGAGGATCTTGATAAGCTGTTTCATCTCTTCCTGAAACAGCGTTCCTTTTCCTGCCGGCAGTGTGATAAGGGTGGGTTCATCCGCGGCTTTGAAATTGTTCACATACAGGATGTCATCCGGCTTGAACTTGGTCTTTTCGATCTTATCCAGGAATTTCTTGATAGTGGTGGTCCGTCCCGTACCCAGCATCCCGGTTATGAAGATGTTGAAGCCCCGGCTCTTGATGTCCAAGCCGGTCTGGATTGATTTCAGGGCCCGTTCCTGGCCGATGATGCCTTCGCAGCTCGTGCATTCCTGGGTCGTGTTAAAGGGCAGCAGATCAGGCTCGATTCGCTGATAGAGCTTGTCAAACGGGAGTTCTTTCGCGCGGGGAGCGTCCTTCATCGCAACCTCCTTCGGGTATGATGAATTGATGGGTTTATGATTATAACAGAAAATTCATGGAACACAAACGCCGCCGACAGGGGCAATTTGTGCGTGCAATATGGAGAGGCATTTGTTAAGATAAGTGAACCTAAGCTGAGGCTGAGGAGGGAGGACAAGTGAGCGACATACGCATCGAGAAGGTCGACACCAGGAAAGACTTGAATAAATTCATCAAGTTCCCCTGGGTGGTGTACAAGGGTGATCCCAACTGGGTCCCGCCGCTGATCCTGGACATCAAGGAGAAGCTGGACCGGGACAAAAATCCCTTCTTTGAGCATGCGGAAATGGAGTTGTTTCTGGC
>JBGUED010000159.1:0-5963 GCA_041821525.1 Candidatus Aminicenantaceae bacterium
GAATGTGAACATGGCTGTCGATGAATCCTGGGACCAAGGTCTTGCCGGAGATATCCAGTTCCTCGACGGGAACACCGGCAAAGGCAGCTGTCCCGGCAGGGAGCACGGCCGCGATCCTTTCGCCTGCCACCACCACATCCTGAATGCCCAGAGGCTCGGGCGCAAAGACATTGCCCCCCCGCAGTATCCGGATCATGTTTTTCTCCTCTTTCGTGGTTGGAACCGCATGGGCGTATATTTAAACCAATCGCTCCTTTTATGCAAGCCTCGTATCGGAAATGCCTGCCAGAGATATGGATGTTGCCTACGATGCGCGCTAGGACCCTAGTGCGAAAGATGCTAAAATGGCGGTCAGGGTCATGGACGCCTTTGAAAAAGATTTCCTCCGCGTGAGGCCAACCCTCATGAAATGGATCAGGCTTGCCCTCTTCGGCAAGACTCTTCAAGTCACGGGGATGGACAACCTGCCCATGCAGGGCCCCGTGGTGATCGTCGGCAACCACATCGGAAGTTACAAGGACATAGCTGCTCTGCTTGAGATAATCCCCCGCCAGATCCACTTCACGGCCAACCAGGAAATCTTCTCGAGGGAACGCTTCCATGCCCTCATCCGGACCCATCTCAAGTGTCACTTGAAGGAATTCGGCCTGTTGTTCGATGTTGCCATCAGGCCCATCAAAGTCCCCTTTGTCAATTTTATTTCGGACAACATAGGCAGGGTTGGGAGCATCCCCGTGGACCTGATGGGGGGCAAGACACAGGCACTCCAGACGTGCAAGGACTTCCTCCTGGAGGGAAGGGCCGTGGTACTGCTTCAAGGGAGGGGGCGGATCAATCCTCGGGATTCCCACCCCTTTGTGTGCGAATTCCGGAGAGGCCCGGCCGTTATCTGCGCAAAAATCTTCAGGGACCGTGGGCTCGTCGTCCCTTTGGTCCCGATCGCGATGTACGGGACGCATATGCCCTGGGTTGTTCCCGGGAAGATCAAGATCGGCATCGGGCAGCCGATGAAGGTATCGGATTACGCAACAGACGACTTGTCCCTGACCATCTCCCGGTTCCGGGCAGCCATGGAAAAGCGTACACGGCGCCTTCTGTATCGATTGGTCAAGGGAGGCTGATCGGCCTAGCGCGCAAAGTAGGACAGGATCTGCTGGTTGATCTGAAAGAACAGCCCATAATTGGGTTCCACTTTCTTTTCTTCCCTCAGTTTGGTGTAGAAGGAGGCAAACACCATGTTGCGCTTCTGGTCCAATAGGCCCTGTCTTTCCGTTTCCCGGTTCTCTTCGAATTCCTCCTGTGTGACCTCTTTGCGGTCGAGGACACGAATCAGGATGAAGCCGTTTTCATAGCGCAGGGGTTCGCTGATCTGATCGAGGGGCGAGTTGAAAGCAAACGCATCGATCTCGGGATTTTCACCGACCACGCTCAGGTACTGTTCCCGCTTGTGCTCTTCTGAGGTTTTGAGCTCGAAGCCGTGGGCCTCGGATACCTGCTCAAAGGACCGGCTCCCGAGCTCGGAGCGCAGCTCTGCTGCCTTTTGCATGGCCAGCTGCTTTTTCCTCTCCAGGTCCAGGTCTTCCTTAATATCGGTTTCCGCCTCCTCGAAGGTGGCCGCCCTGCTGGGCTCGATCCCTGTCAGCTGCGCCAGCCCGACTCCCGAGTAGGTGTAGACGGGTGCGGAGATCCCCTGGTCCTCAAGCCCGAAGAGGGAGCGGCTGATCGAACCCGAGGAGTCGATATCCAGGATGGGGTCGCCCTCAGCCAGCGGGTCTGTCTGCTGGAGCGGATAGCCCAGTCTCTGGCCTGCCGGTTCCAGGCTCCTATCCCGCTTGGCCTCTTTCTCCAACAGAGCGATCCGCTCTTCCCCCAATTCCTGGGCTTTCTGATCGGTGAGGATACCCTGGATCTGTTCCTTGACTTCCTCGAGGTTTTTCTGCACGGCTGGCCGTTTCTCCGTGACCCTTACCAGCGAGGCCCCATCGGCCATCTCGACGGCTTCGGACAGCGCCCCTTGATCCAGGCCTTCAATGATGCCCTGCTCCTGCGGGGACAGCCGTCTCCACTCGAACTCCCCCCAGTCCCCACCGGATTCGGCTTTTTCGTCCTGAGAAAGCGCTCTTGCCAGTTCTGCAAAATCCTCTCCCTGTTGGATCCGGTCCCGGATGTCGTTGATCTCGGCCGCCAGCAAACCAGGCTCCTTATCGGCCATAGGAAGGAAGATCCGGCTGACCTGGATTGTTTCAGGATCTTCGAACTGGGCCAGGTTGTCTTCATAGTACTCTTCGATCTCCGCATCTTCGAGCCGGACTTCCAGCTTGAGCTCTTCTGTACTTAGGAATACATAGGCGCCGGTCCTTTTTTCTGGGATCTGGAAGTCATCCTGGCGGGCCTGGAAGTACTCTCGGAGTTCCTCCTCAGACGGCTCCTCAGAGAGCTCCATCTTGTCTTCAGGGATGACGATGTATTCCAGTTTGGCGCTCTCGTCTGTCTTCTTGTAGTTTTCCCAGAGCTCGTCCGCGGACACCGTGACGCCCGATGTGATCACCTTGACAGCCTTCTCTATGATGATCTCCTTCTCGAGGCCTTGCTCGAACTGAGCGGTCGACGTCCGGTTCCAATTCAGGATGCGCTGGTATTCATCGAAGCCGACGAACTGCCCCTCTCTCTGGAATACAGGCAGGGCCTTGACTCTTTCGGCGATCTCCGCATTGGAAGCCTGGATGCCCATATCGGCGGCCACCTGGAGCAGCAGGGTTTGTTGAATGACCTGTTCCAGGATTTGTTGAGGGATATTGAGCTGCTGGATGAAATTTTGATCCAGTTCAGGCATCTGCTGCTGCAGGGTTTCGATCCTTTGCTGAAGGTTCTGTACGTACAGCTCGAGTGGGATCTTTTCTCCGCCTACGGTGGCAATAGTGTTGGAGCCCTGGCCGCCGCTCACACGACCGGCACCACCCCAGTCTACAAAAATAGTGATGATGAAAGCCAGAATGACGAACCACAGTACGGGAGCCAGGGATTTCACGTTCTTGCGCATGTTCTTTAGCATCGTCTTACCTCATTATCTATTGTCGGTCCGGATCACTCCTTGAGCAGGAACCGGGCGATTACCATTCGCTGGATCTCGGAGGTGCCCTCGTATATGGACAGCACACGGGCATCTCGATAGAGCTGTTCGATCATAAATTCGCGGGAGTAGCCGTATCCTCCATGGATCTGGAGCGCCTGGTAGGCGACCTTGTTGGCTGCTTCCGAGGCGTACAGCTTGGCCATGGCGGCAGCTTTAGAGAAGGATTTTCCCAGGTCATACAGGGAGGCTGCCCGGTAAGTCAGGAGGCGGGAGGCCTCGGTGAGTGTCGCGATATCCGCCAGCATGAACTGTATAGCCTGGATCTGAGAGATGGCGCTGCCGAAAGCCTCGCGCTGATGGGAATAGGCGATGGCCTCATCCAGGGCACGCTGGGCCAGCCCCACCGACTGGGCCGCGATCCCTATCCGGGAGCAGTCCAGGCAGTGCAGGGCGATCGAGGCGCCTTTGCCCTCATCTCCCAATAGATTGCCCTCTGGGACCTCACAGTCTTCCAGCACCAGGTCGGTGGTGATGGAGGCGTTCAGGCCCATCTTTTCCTCGATCTTGGAGACGCGCAGCCCCGGCGTTTTCCGGTCCACCAGGAACGCGCTGAGCTTCTTCCCCCCGGATCTGGCCTCAGTCTGGGCAAACAGGATAAACGCGCCGGCATCGTTTCCATTGGAGACCCAGGCCTTGGTCCCGTTCAAGACAAAACGCCCCTTCCTGCGCACCGCCTTCGTGGACAGGGCGGAGATGTCTGAACCGGCTCCGGGTTCCGTTAGGGAAAACGCACCCAGGATCTCACCCGCTGCAGCCTTGGGGAGGTATGTGCTCTTTAGTTGTTCACTCCCGTACTTGTCGAGGGAATAACAGAAGAGAGAGCTGTGGACAGAAAGGATGACGGCGAGCGCGGGCAGGGATCGGCTGATCTCCTCCAGGGTGATCGAGAGTGACAGGTAGTCGGTCTTGATCCCGTTATATTCGGGGGGGACCGCCATCCCCATCAGGCCCAGGTCTGCCAGCTTCTTCAAGAGATCCCGAGGAAACTCATGCCTGGATTCAAGCTCCGATGCGACGGGTTCGATTTCGTTCTGTGCGAAACTCCGCACCATATCCCGAAGCATCCTCTGCTCTTCATTCAGTTCAAAATCCATGGGTATCTCTTGCCTGTGCGATTCGGGTTATGTGTGCTCCCGAAAGCGAGGGGCGAGCTGTTCGAAAGTGGTTTCCAGGGATTCAATCACCACGCGTGTCTCTCCCACCAACGGCATGAAGTTTGAATCTCCGGGCCAGCGCGGGATGATATGGATGTGGTAGTGACTGGCGACCCCTGCTCCCGCACACTTTCCGAGGTTCATGCCGATATTGAAACCCTGAGGCTGGTAGTGATCACGCAGGATCTTCAGACACAGCACCTGGATGTCGCCCATCTCGTGCGCGGCTGCCTTCGTCGCCTTTTCCGGGGAATCCAGGTGCCGGAAAGGAGCTATCATCAAGTGCCCCGGTGTGTAGGGGTATTTATTCAGGATGATGAAATTGTTCCGTCCGCGGTACAGGATGAAGGCCTTGCGGTCATCCTCCTGCTTTAAAGCCTGGCAGAATATGCAGCCCTTGGTTTTGTAAACGTTCTTGACATACTGGGCTCTCCAGGGAGCATTGATGTATTCCATCAGCTGTTGATCATGTTTTTGAGGAGCTTGCTGGGCTTGAAGTAGAGCACCTTCTTGGGCGGGACTTGGACGGGCTCGCCGGTACGCGGGTTTCGTCCTGCCCGCGCATCGCGTGTCCGGAAACGAAAGCTGCCGAATCCCCGCAGCTCGATCTCTTCGCCCCGATGGAGCGCATCTTTTATGGTTTCAAAAAACAGGTTGACGCCGGTCTCGGCTTCCTGTTTGGATATGTCCATCTCCTCAGCGATCCGGTTGATGAGATCTGCCTTAATCATCCTTTCCCTCCTTTTTTTTGGTTTTTGGTGTATCGATGTTTTTGAGCTGATCTTTCATCAGGTCCCCCAGGGTCATCCTGTCATCCTGATTGCTCATGTACTTCTGATACTCGATCTTCTGCATATCCAGCTGGGCCTGCCTGAAACTCAGTGAGATCTTCTGATCGGCCTGGTTGATCTTGATCAGCTTGGCGGTGCGCTCGTCCCCCACGCTGAATATTTCGTTGGGGTCTTCGATCTTCTTATCGTCCAGCTCAGAAAGAAAAACCACGCCTTCGATCCCCGGCATGATCTCGACGAACACCCCGAAACCGGCGATCCGGACCACTGTGACCTTGACCAGGTCCCCAACTTTCTGTCTCTTGAAGAAGTCTTCCCAGATGTCGCCTTCCAGTTGTTTGATGCCCAGGGAGAACTTCTGGCGGTTAACATCGATATTCAGGATGACGGCCTCCACCTCATCTCCCACCTTGAGGACATCGGAGGGATGTTTGATCCTCTTCCAGCTGAGGTCGGAGATGTGGATGAGCCCTTCGAGCCCTTGTTCCACTTCCATGAAGGCGCCGAAATCGGTGATGCTGGTAATGGTGCCCTTGACGTGGGCGCCGGGACTGTACTTCTGCTGCAGAATTTCCAGGGGATGGGGGCTGGACTGTTTCAGCCCCAGCGAGATCCGTTTGGTTTCCGTGTTGATGTCCAAGATGGTGACCAGGACTTCTTCGCCCAGGGAGAGGATCTTCTTGGGATGCAGCTGCTTCCGTGACCATGTCAGGTCTGATATGTGGCACAGGCCGTCCACTCCCTCCTCCAGTTCTACGAAGGCACCGAAGTCGGTCAGGCTGACCACTTTGCCCGTGATCTTCTGCCCGGTCATGTACCGTTCATGGAGGTTGAGCCAGGGATCGGAGGTGAGCTGTTTGTAGCCCAGGGAGATTTTTTCTTCCT
>JBGUED010000160.1:0-5961 GCA_041821525.1 Candidatus Aminicenantaceae bacterium
ATATTCGCCTATAATATCTTTTTTAAGGCGTATGTATCTGGGCATCTCATCAGCTGAACTGTTTTCAGAAAGATATTTTGTCCGGGCAAGCACATTATCTTCTATTTCCCATGCTACATTTATTGCTTTGGAGAGAACGTCCGTCCCGGTCGGCAAGGCTGCAAGGAGCTCTTCAGGGGAGGGGATCCCGTCTGCCAGGGTCCAGGTTCCGGAGAGCCTAATCAGAAGGGCCCCCTGGTCCGGATGGGCAAGAGTCAGTTTTTCAGTCATCGTTTAGAAGGGATGCGCATTAAAGTCCTGGAGGAGCGCAGCCCCGACATCCATGTTTTCCCAGAGATATCCTTTGGTTATTAGGTGTTGTTATCCCAATCTTAACAAATCTTTGACAACTTGTTGAGAAATAAATAACAATCCGAGCCCTTTTTTGATATATTTTATGAGGGGAATGGGGAAAAAAAATCTGATCTGCGTGTCGATCCTGATGTTCTGCCTGTGGCAGGGTGCCCTGGCAGAAGAACAGGACTCAGGCACGGGTGAAGAAAAAAAGATTTCCTGGAGCGTGTGGCCCATCCTCATGTACGACACGGATATCGGCCTTGGGTACGGAGGGAAGGGAAAGATCGTTAACCTCCTGAAGCTGCGCGAATCCTTTGATCTGTTCCTGTTCAACTCCAGCAAGGGAGAGCGGACCTATGAGTTCATATTCTCGGTCCCGGATGTGGAACTCCGGCAGGGTACGGCCTACGGCCTTTCCTTCGACCTCAAGGCGGGATACAGCAAATACTTAAATCAGTATTATTTCGGGATCGGCCCGGATTCCAGCAAGGACGACCTGACGTATTTCACGGACGAAAATAAATACCTGATCCTAACCCTGGGTCGTGGATTCACATCCCGCTTCGTGGCCCAGGCCCAGTACGCCTTCAAAAACGTGCACTATTTTGATGTGGAGGACGACAAGCCCCTGACCGAAGAGCTCAGGGCGGTGGGCGAACAGTTCTCTCCCTATGCCGCGGTGCTGCTCCGGTACGACACCTCCGACAGCCAGATCCATCCCACACGCGGCGTGCGCATAATCCTGAAGGGCGACTTCGCCGACAGCTGGATGGGCAATGGCAATGCCTCCTACTTCCGCTACGGCCTGGATCTGCGAGGCTATACGCATTTTCTGGGCGAAAGGAATGTGGTGGCGGTCCGGGGCCTGGTGCAGAATATCTCGGGCGATCAGATCCCGCTCTTCGAGCTCCCGGACCTGGGGGGTGGATCTGAGTTCAGCGCGCTCCGGGGGTATCAGTTCAACCGCTTCCGTGACAAGGGCAAGATCTTGATCAATGCCGAGTACAGGTTCCACATTTGGAAGAAGCTGGGAAGCATCCTGTTTGTGGACGCGGGAACGGTCTGGCCCGAATGGAGCCGGATCCGGTTGGATGCCTTCGCAGCCACTGCCGGGTGGGGGCTGCGGTACTACCTGAAGGAGTTCCTCGTGCGTTTCGACATGGGTTTCAGCCCGGAAGGCATCGGGATCTACTTCAATTTCAACCATGTCTTTTAGCCTGGGGGACGTCCCCCAAAGGGACACCCCACTCCATAATTTTCCTTTACATATGAAAGTAGGGTGGCTCCTGGGGGAACGTCCCCCAGCGGTTATTTTTTCTTTTCGACCTCGCGGTTAAGCTCGACGATGTCTACGTCCTGCGAATAGTCCCCGATCAGGTGCTTGCAGAAGTAGTCCCCCATCAGCCAGAAGAAATATTCACTCATGTTGCCATAGCCATGGCGCTGCCCGGGCATGAGGAAGAAGTCGAAGCGCTTGTTGGCCTTGATGAGCGCATTGGCCAGCCGGATGGTGTTGCCCGGATGCACGTTGTTGTCGATATCCCCGGTGACCAGGAGCAGTCGGCCCTTCAGGTTCTTGGCAACCTCGGAGTTCTTCTCGATGTCGTATTCGAATTTGATGTTGCCCTCCGCGTCCTCGATCTCATTCACTCCGTGGTGCTTCTCGCTCCACCAGCGGTTGTAGATGTTGTTCTCGTGGTTGCCGGACGAGGAGACCGCCACCTTGAAGAAGTCGGGATAGACCAGCAGGGCGGCCGTGGACATGAATCCGCCTCCGGAATGGCCGAAGATGCCGACCTTTTCGAGATCGATGAACGTGTGTTGGGCAGCCAGCTGTTCGATGGCGGCCTTCTTGTCGGCCAGACCGTAGTCGCGCAGGTTGCCGTAGCCGTAATTGTGGTACCATTTGGACCGGCTGGGGTGCCCGCCCCGGTTGCCCACGGTGATCACGATGAAGCCGAACTGAGCGATACGCCAGGTGCGGTCGCCTCTCGCAGAGAAGGACTTGGAGACGGCCTCGGTCTGGGGGCCAGGGTAGACGTAGGCGAGAACAGGATACTTCCTGGTCTCGTCAAAGTCGAAGGGCTTGTGCATCACACCGTAGATGTCGGTCACACCATCATCGGCCTTGACCTTGAAGGGCTTTGAAAACGTGAAGCCCGTAGTCATGAGGCGCGACAGATCTGCAAACTCCAGCTCCAATATGGCCGTGCCCCTGTTGTCTCTGAGCACCGACGTGGGGGCCGTGTCGATGCGTGAGTAGTTATCCACCACAAAGGTGTTGGCATCGTTCATGCCCACGGAGTGGTTGAATTCGTCCTTGTTCAGGAGCTTCATGCCGGTGCCGTCCAGGTTCACGCTGTAGAGATGCAGGTAGTAGGGGTCTTCTCCCGGCTCCCTCCCGTTGGCCGTGAAGTACAGCACGCGGCTCCCCTCGTCGATGCCCATGATGCGGTCGCAGTGGAAGGGACCGGAAGTGAGCTGTTTTTTCAGGGTGCCGTTCCCGTCATACAGGTAAAAATGGGCCCATCCGTCGCGCTCCGACCACTGGATCAGTTCCTTGCCGTTGGCGATAAATCCCAGCGGTCGGGTCTCGACATAGGTGTTGAACCGCTCTTCGATCAGGGTCGTGACCTCTCCGGTAGCTGTGTCAGCCACGCAGATGTCGATGCGCTTGAGGTCGCGGCTGGTGCGGGAGAGGTACAGCTTGTCAGATGTCTCCGACAGCCAGCGGGGGGCGCGGTAGTCGTCGTCCCGGGTGATAATGGGGTAGCGGCCCGACATGATGGACACGCCCTGATCCTTGAACCGATCCGCCTCGACCTTGATCATGCCCTTGGTCTCCAGGTCAAAGACCAGCACTTCGGACTGTGGGGCCTCCTTCTCGCCGGGCATGTGGTACTTGTAGGTCTCGAGCGTGGGCCGGGGCTGGGCCACAGAGTTTATGACCCAGAGATCTTTGACCTCGCGCTCGTCGCTGCGGGAGGTGGCGAACTTCTTGGAATCGTGCGACCAGATGACATAGGCGGTCTTGCGTTTGTCCTTGTTTTTTTCCTTGTCCACATTGGACTCACCCCGGCCGCCTCTGTGGTAGCTGTAGTACTCCTCGCCGTCTGTGGTCAGCTGCTGCTCCTCGATGCTCTCGTCATCCGGGTCCTTCAGCCACTTTTCGTAGTTCGCCTTGTCCATGGAGTAGAGGTTGAAATGGCGGCCGAACACGATCGTCTCACCGTCGGGTGAGATGCTGGCCCAGCTCGGCCTCTCGGGCTTGTCCACAAAATCCTCCAGCATGTTCAACTTGCCGGTGGCCAGCTCGTACTCGAAGTGATGGAACTTCTTGGCCTCTTCCTCGGCCTTCTCCATCTCGCTTTTTTCTTCCTCCTTTTTCTTGTCCTGTCCCTCTTTTTTCTGTTCTTCCTTCTGCTTTTCCTTATCTTCTTCCTTATCTTCCTTCTTTTTGGCGGCCTCTTCCACTCGTTTTTCGGCGTCCAGCACGTCCTTGTTCTTCATGACCTTGAAGTAGATGACCGAGTCGTTCTTCTTGAACTTGATGCGGTCTATGGGCAGGTGCTGGGCATCGTAGGGATCCATGGTCAACCGGGTGAGCATGGCCGCCATATTGATGTTGTCGAAGATGGGCCGCTTGGTCTTTTTGACGGGATCTACGATCCAGAAGGTCTTGCCCTCGCTGGTTTCGTACACATACCAGAAGCGGTCGCTGTGCTTCAGCCAGTGCGCATCCACCCGGGTGCTGAAAACCAGTTTTTTTATCTTGTTGGGTGTGAAGCGTGCCGGAAGCTCGTAGTTGGCCTTATTGATGGGAACGTTCTGCGCCAGCAGGCTCACACCCGTAAAGACCAGGATCAAGGTTAAAATAAAGATTCGTTTAGGTCTGTGCATCCTTTTGCCCTCCTCAAAATATTGAATTGAAGCCAAACATCTATGTTAAACCGTGTCCGGTGTATCAGTGCCGGTTTGAGGGAGGTCTCTGCATCAGAAGATTTGCCATTATACTTCCGAATCTTCTGGAATACAACACCCGATGTGAATTCAAAATTGTTGTTCAGAGATCACTTCGCTTGTCTTGTGATGACCGCTCCTGCTCGCCTGGGCCTCCTCAAGGGACGGACTCGAGATGAGGTCGGAAATACCGGCTACTGCAGAACGACTACCACAGCGCCCTTGATGTCGGGATTGTCGATATCACGGACCGCGATCAGGAATCGGTCACCCGGCTTGAATCCCGGATTTTTGATGTAGAGCTTGGTCTTTGTGATCACGGTTTCGGAGAGACTGGCCCGGTCCGTGGACTTGCTTTGGCTGCGGAGGGGGAAGAAGTCGAAATCCCAGTTGATGGGATATCCGGAGAGCTGTGACTGGATCAGCTGGTCCTTGCCCAGGCGTTCATAGACCCGGGAGTCCCGGTTCTCGTTGCGGTAGGCCTCACGGAATTCCGAGAGGACCGGCATCTTGATGGGCTCGTTGTTGTACATCACCCACACCGTGTCGCGGTCGATTTTGGCGGTGGTTCTGGGATCGGTCAACAGGAAGAGCATGATCATGACATAGTCGCTTTCCAGGTAGACCTCGACCAGGCCGGCGTCGGCCAAGATGTTGATCTGGCCTTCCATATTTACGAAAACACCCCTCCCCATATCCGTGGTCTGGGTCATTAAGCCCGCGGAAACCAGGGTGAATATAAAGAGTGCAGTCAGTGTTCTTTTCATGGATTTCTCCTCATTCAAAAAAACTCGTGGTCTCTAATCTCAATATAAGCCAGTTGCACGGCTCTGTCTATTGGACTTTGGTCCAATGTGAATCAGTCCAGCGGGACCGGCCTCTGGCCCGAAGGTGCCGGTATTCCCGCCTACCGGTCGGTCAGTGTCTTCATGAACAGGACGATCAGGTCCTCTTCTTCCTCGGTCAGCCCCAGGTCTCCCAGTTCCTCGGTGTTGACATTGGCTTCGATCTCCGGCGCCGGCCAGCCTTCCTCTTCCAGGTCGCGGGTGTTGTAGAAATGTACGACCTCCTTCAGGGTCTTTAAGAATCCGTTGTGCAGGAAGGCTTTGGCAAAATCCGGAGACGGCCGCTTGTCCACATTGCGCAGGGTGGGGACCTTGTACTTTCCGATGTTCTCTGCGGCGTACTGCTGGTATTCAGGGATGCCCTCCAGAAATCCCCCCAGGCCCTTGTCCACCCATCTGTCACCGTCCGGATTGAACTCCGCATCCTGGATATAGAAGGGATTATCCGGATTGCGGGGCGCGCCCAGGTTATCATAGGTGAAGTCAGTGAAGAGAGGGGGGCTCCCGTCCACGGGAGTCAGTACGTGGCATTCCGCGCACTCGCCCTGGGTCGCGAACAGCATGAGGCCTTCTACTTCATCGTCTTCCAGTCCCATGCCCTTGAACTGTTCCCAGTTGTCTTCATCCACGTCCTCCACATCAAGCCCGGCCTCTTGTGTCCGGCGCCAGAAATCGTCGAAGCGGGAGCTGAAGGGATTGACCTCAGCCGTGCGTTCGAAGGCGGCGATGGCCAGGGTCACCTCTCTCATGGTGATTTCTTTACCCGATTTCCCGAAGACTGCTTGGAACGCGTTGGCATACTCGGGGTCTTTACGCACGA
>JBGUED010000161.1:0-5911 GCA_041821525.1 Candidatus Aminicenantaceae bacterium
CAATTGAGATAAATATTAGTGTTCCCGAACGCGTGTCATAAAGCACGTGATCGGTTCTGGAGGTAAGAGATGAAAAAGACGGGAGTCACCTTTGTGTGCCTGCTGCTCCTGGTGAGCATTCCTTTCTCTGCACAGACCTACAAGGGCAAGGGTCGGATCACCGGATTTGTGTTTGACCAGGACGGCAATCCCATCGAAGGCGTGACCGTCAAGTTATTTTCTCTGAGGGCAAGCGCCGGCTTCGAGATCAAATCGGAAAAAGACGGCAAATGGACGGGCGCCTGGCTGCGCGGAGGGGGATGGGACCTCGACTTTGAAAAGTTCGGGTATGAGCCCAAGAAGATCAGCGTAGCCATCCAAGAGATGGGGAAACGGATGCCCCCCATCGAGATCCGCATGAACAAGATCGAAGGCGTGGTCGTAAGTGACGACCTCAAGGCGGACCTCACCAAGGGCAACGACTTCTTCAATGCCGGCCAGTACCAGGAGGCCATCGGGATCTACAGCGAGATGCTGGTGAAGCATCCCGATATTTACATTCTTAATACAAACATCGGCAACTGCTATTTCGAGATGGAAGACTATGCCCAGGCCATGACGTTCTATCAGATAATCCTGGAACAGGACCCGGACAACAGCGCCGCCATGATCTCCATCGGAAACTGCATGGCCAACCAGGGGGACAATGAGGCCGCCCTGGAATGGTACAACAAGGTGGAATTCGACAGCATCAAGGATTCCATCGTGCTGTACAACGTCGGGACCGACCTGTACAACAGCGGCAACTACAGCGAGGCGCTGCGGTACTACCAGCGTTCGGTGGAGATCCAGCCCGACAACCTGGACGGGATCTACCAACTGGGCCTGTGCTACCTGACCATGGGCAACAAGGATGAGTCCATAAAGAACTTCGAGAAGTACCTGGAGATCGATTCTGACTCTGACCGCGCCAACCAGGTGCGGGGTTTTCTCGATTATCTCAGGCGCTGACGTCCTCCTTTTTTTGTTCCGGAAATTTCTCAGCCTTACGTAGAGAGCTGGCTCCGAGCGGAGGCTGCCCCTTTCGGCAGTTTATGAAAGATCGAGGTTGAACAAAGATGGATAGAAACCGGCCGGTCGTCTGGATCGCCCTCTGCTGTGCCCTCTTCAGCTGGCATGTTGAGGCCTCGCCCCGGGTCCAGACCCCAAATAAAACGCCTGAGGGCAGCCGGAACCTTCTGCTGGTCACCATCGACACCCTGCGCGCCGACCGCCTGAGCTGTTACGACACCCGCCATGTGCAGACGCCGGTCATGGACAGCCTAGCGCGGCAGGGAGTCCGGTTCACACGGGCCTTCGCACACACTCCGACCACACTCCCTTCTCACGCCAACATCCTGACCGGAGTCCTGCCGCTCTATCACGGTGTCCATGATAACGGGACCTTTGTTCTGCACGAGGACCAGCTGACCCTGGCCGAGCTGCTGCAGGGCCAAGGCTATGCCACAGCCGCCTTTGTGGGCGCCTATCCCTTGGACAGCCGCTTCGGGCTGGCCCAGGGCTTCGAACGCTACGATGACGACTACAGAAGCCTGGAGTCGGGACGCCTGGCCAGCGTGGAGCGCAGGGCAGAGGCCGTGGTGGAAGGGGCACTTTCCTGGCTCAAGGCCCAGCAGGATCCCTGGTTCCTGTGGGTGCACTGCTATGATCCCCATGATCCCTACGCTCCCCCCGAGCCCTTCCACACGCAGTTTGCCGAACGGCTCTACGATGGCGAGGTGGCCTATGTGGACAAAGCTCTGGGACCGCTGTTCCTTTACTTGAGTGAGTCCGGCCTCATGGGATCCACGCTGGTGGTTCTGACCGGGGACCACGGGGAGTCCTTGGGGGAGCACGGGGAGAAAACCCACGGCTATCTGACCTACAACTCCGCACTCTGGGTCCCCCTGATCTTTACGGGGCCGAGCATCGAACCCGGGACGGTCAACACATTTGTAAGCCACTGCGACATCTTCCCCACTGTGTGCGACTGGCTGGATATCAAGCGCCCCGGCCATCTCCAGGGCGTCTCCCTGGCGCCGGCCCTCGAGGGCCGAAGCCTGAAATCCCGGGCCATCTACTTCGAAACCCTGTATCCCTTTTACAGCCGCGGTTGGGCCCCGCTGCGGGGATACATCGTGGATGGAAGGCAGAAGTACATCGAATCCCCCATACCTGAGCTGTTTGATCTGGAAGCCGACTTCGGCGAGACGCAGGACCTCATCTCGCCCCGCTCCCTGCGGGAGCACAGGCCCCGGCTGGAGCAGCTCATTCAGAGGTATACGCACGTGGACAGCACCAAGGCCAGCCAGGCCCCAGACCGCGATACCCTGGCCAAGCTCAGGACGCTGGGCTACATAAGGGCCCCCTCGTCCCCCCGCAGCGAGAACCGGGAATTCGGCCCCAGCCTCGACGTGAAGACGCTGCTCCCCTTCCACACCAAATCCACGGACGCCATGGAGGCCTATCGGGGAGGAGACACACGCGGCGCAGTGCGGATGCTGCAGGAAGTGTTGACAAAGCGGCAGGACATCGACATCGCCTACTCCAACCTGGCTGTCATCTACAAGGAGACCGGGCGCCTGCCCGAGGCCCTGGAGATCCTCAGAGTAGGCCTCCAGGCGCTGCCGGACAGCTACGATGTGCTCTCGGCGTACCTGAATTTCCTCATCAATGCCCGGCAGTACTCTGAGGTTATCCGCATCTTCCAGGATTCGAGCCTGCGGCAGATGGACTATGATCCGGAGATCTGGAACTACCTGGGTGTGGCCTACACCCAAACCCGGGAATTCGACCAAGCGGTCCTGGCATTTGAGCGATCCCTGGAGCTCGACCCCAACTATGCCGTGTCCCACAACAACCTGGGGATCGCCCGGTTCTCCCAGGCCCGGTCCCTCAAAGAGGCGTCCCTCTTGGAAAAGGCCCTGTCGTCCTTTCAGACGGCCGCCTCCCTGAATCCCGAGTATGCGTCTCCCTGGAATGGACTGGGGATCGTGTACCGCCAGCTGGGCGACCTGGAGCGGGCCGCCGCCTCCCTGGAGCGGGCTCTGGAGCTCAACCCGGAATTCGGGGATGCCCGCTACAACCTGGCCAATATCTACCTGAACCGGGGCGACAAGGCCCGCGCATTGCAGCATTTTTCCCTGTACAAGGAAAAATTTCAACATGCTCTCACCCCTAATGAGAGGGAAAAACTGGAGGCTTTGATAGAACAATGCAAAAAATAATCATCCGATCCTGGTTTCCCGTGGCCGTGCTTGCTGTTCTGGCCGGCCTGGCCGCCTGCTCCGGCATGAGAATAGAGCTCGATCCGGAGAGCAAGGAGTTCTACGAGTATGCCCGCCTGATCATGACCGAAGACGAGGTGGATATCTTCAATCACCTGGCCGACAAGGAGGAAAGGGCGCGTTTTATCCAGGATTTCTGGGACAGGCGCGATCCTGACCCCGACACAGAGGCGAACGAATTCAAGGAAGAATTCTACCGCCGCATCAACTTTGCCAACCAGCGCTTCCTCCAGGGCCCCCCGGGTTGGAAGACGGACCGGGGACGCATCTATATCTACTTTGGTTCTCCGAACAAGACCGATGAATGGTTCCCCATGCAGTCGCAAGAAGAGGCGGACGTGGGTGTTTCGGTCCAGGAGCGCGTCCGGGGGATCCTGCGCTGGACCTACTACCGCTACGCCCTGGCCATCGATTTCTACGACCGCCGGGGCGACGGCACCTATGTGATCGACAATCCCCTGAACCAGATATGGGGGAACTATTTCGATGCCCTGGAGTTCGCCAAGATGGGGCTGGATTTTGCCAACAAGGAAAGGCTCCAGAATTTTGCGTTACTGAAATTCGACCTGGCCTATGAGGAGGCGGAGCAAAAATTCTATGCGACCGTGCCCCTGGAGGGATTCACCTTCTATGAGAAAGAAGGGGAGCTGCAGGCCGACTTTGTCTTCACATTCATGCTTTACCTGCAGAGTGGGGGCAAGGTCGACGAGTTTGAGGAGACCCGCCACTTCAGCAGCACGGAGGAGGAGATCATTCAGCTCGATGATCTGCGCTTCTCGTTTGAATACGATCTGCAGCCGGGGAAATACTACGTGGACGTGACCATCGACGTGAAGCCGGACATAGGGAAGACCCGCCAGATCTTCAAGATCCAGCGATGAAACCAAAACGCGGGACAGGGAGTTTTACGGAATAAGCGCATTTCATCCTCCCGCAAGAGAGAGTATAGTCTTGTACAAGGAATAACCGATGATACACAAAACACTCGTGAGCCTCGCGCTCCTCCTGATACTCTTGGCCCCGCAGGCTCTGCTGTCCCAGGAAAAACTCAGGGAAGAGGAGCTGCCCGCCCGGTTCCAGGAATTTCTCACTTTTACCCGCTATATCATCCTCCCTCAGGAGGAAGAGGTGTTCATGCAGCTGACCTCGGACCGGGACCGCGACGCCTTCGTGCGCACGTTCTGGAAACAGCGCGATCCCACGCCGGGCACGCCCCAGAACGAGCGCAAGGACGAGCACCAGAGCCGCTGGGACCATGCCCTTAAGGTATTTGGCCGCCAGACCGTGCGCCCGGGCTGGATGACGGATATGGGCCGCTTTTACATCATGCTGGGAGACCCCAACAGCTATGAACGGATCCCCAGCTCGCTCGACCTCTATCCCATCGAGATCTGGTACTACCACGGCGATTCGGCCAAGGGGCAGCCAACCTATTTTGCTCTGGTGTTCTTCATGCGTGGGGGCAGCGGCGAGTACAAGCTGTATGACCCGATCAGCGACGGGCCCACGGCGCTCATGGTCTATGGACGCAACTTCGAGCCTACCAACTACGAGGGGATGTATGAGTACCTCATGGAGAGAATCCCGACCCTCGCGCTGGTCTCCCTCAGCATGGTCCCGGGCGACATCCCTTACAACTGGGTCCCCTCGGCCTTGCACAACATCATGCTGGCCGAGATCATCGATTCGGCGAAGAAGGACGTCAACCCCACCTATGCCACCCATTTTCTGGATTACAAGGGCATGGTCAGCGTGGATTACATGGAAAATTACGTGGAGAGCACGACCCAGCTCGCCTTCATCAAAGACCCGCTCATGGACATTAACTTCCTGCATTTCACCATCGTGCCCGAGGAAATCTCCATCGATTATTATGAGCCCGACTCCCAGTACTTCTGTAATTTTTCCCTGACCGTCAACCTGAAACAGGAGGAGAAGATCATCTTTCAGTACACGCGTGAGTTTCCCTTCTATTTCAAGGAGGAAGAGCTGAACCATATCCAGGGCAACGGTATCGCCCTCGAGGATTCCTTTCCCGTTATCGATGGGCAGTTCAATCTGACCATCCTGCTGCAGAATTCCGTAGGCAAGGAATTTTCGGTCTATGAAAAGGTGATCTCCGCGCCCGAGGATTCGGGCCGGCCCTGGATCATGCAGCCCCTCCTCGGTTATAGGATCCAGAATTTCCGCCGTGATCAGCACATCCCCTTTAAGGTTCTGGAGCAGAAGGTGGTCATCGATCCCAAATCCACCTTTGCCGCTGCCGAGAACCTCTCCTTCCTGCTCAACGTGGCCAACCTTACCCAGGATCTCTGGAACCGCGGGAAAATACGGGTCGAGATCAAGGGATTAAAACCCGTCAACCCCACCACCAAGGCCTTTGACCTGAACCTGAGAAACTACCCCTTCCGCAGGACTCTGACGGTCTCCCAGGAGATCGTCGGGAGCGATCTCCCCCCGGATTATTACGATATGGAGCTCTACCTGGTCGATGGGGAAGGCCGGGCCCTGGATCAGAAGAAAGTGAGCTTCACCGTCTCACCCCAGGCCGTAGTGGCCCATCCCATTGCCAATTCCAAGGCCTTCCCGCTGGCCCGCAACTATCT
>JBGUED010000162.1:0-5905 GCA_041821525.1 Candidatus Aminicenantaceae bacterium
GTTCGATCAGCGCGGCGACTTCGTCGAATCGCTCGGGCTTTCGCGGGACAACCGCCAGTCGGAGGTCGGCGAATTGCTCCTCGGCGGTGAGTTTGGCGAAGACATCGAGGATTATTCTTTCTTCGCCCGGCCCGGTAGCGTATCTTTTCGGTGCGGAAACAGCCTCCCGGCCGGATGGGGAAGCTGTCTTGACTGCGCTCTGGAACCTTTCCCTGCAGACAGAAGGCCGCCTGATCCCCCTGGGCATGGAGAGCAACGAGCGCGGGCTCATGGAGCTGGACAGAGACGGGGACGGGAAATGGACCGCTCTCGAAGAAATTCAGCAGACGATCAAGGATCGGAAGATCAAGGCGCTGTATGCGGCGGGACCGATCAAGCTCCCTCTTAAAGCCAAACCACAGTTCCTGGTGGTGCAGACGCCGTATTGGGACGAAATGGCTGAGGCCGCCGATGTGGTGCTGCCCACCGTGAGTTCGGCCGAAGAGGACGGGACTTTTGTAAACACCGGTGGCCGAATCCAGCGCTGCACACCGGTTGTTGAACCTCTGAGTGATGCCCGGCCGGGGTGGTGGATCCTGAATCAACTGTCCCGGAAACTGAAGAACCAGGTCACAGAATATAAGCATACCTCAGATATCTGGAAGGAGATACGGAAGGAAGTCGATGCGCTGAGCGGTGTGACCGCGGCCTTCTTCAAGGAGGGCGGAGACCTCTATGTGAAGGAATCCCCTGCGGGGGAGCCGGCCTATATTCCCCCGGGTCAGCCGGGGGAGCCACTTCATCCCACGAAACAAAGATCCTTCCTCTGGCTCAACCTGGCCAACCTGGATTCCTACCGGGGGCTGGTCTTCAGCCGTGAGGATAAGAGCTTCCGGCTGTTCCGAGACGAGTCCCGAGCCCTCCTGCATCCTGAAGATGCGAGCACTCTGGAGCTGAAGGTCGGCGATGAGGTCATCCTTGAGTCTGCCGCAGGCAACTTCTCCTGCAGAGTGCGTTTGGATGACCGTGTTGCCCCGGGCAGTGTCGTGACCGCCCTGGCTCCATTCCGGTTCGCAAATAATCGGGCCTCTCATGTGCTCACGGTGAAACTGAAAAGAGGATCATGATGACCAAGATAATTCGCAGAGAACGTTTGGTGCCCAACATTCATCTCCTTGAGGTAGAGGCGCCTGAGATGGCGCGCCGATGCAAGCCTGGCCAGTTCATCATGCTCATGCCGGACGAGAGGGGAGAGCGGATTCCTCTGACGATCGCGGACTGGGATGAGGAAAAGGGTACGGTCTCGTCGGTCTTTATGGCCGTGGGCACCTCCACACAGAAGCTGGCTCTTCTCGAAGCCGGGGATGAACTGCCGGTCTACGCAGGCCCCCTGGGCAAACCAGCGGAGATCGAGAAGTTCGGTACGGTGTTGTGCGCAGGAGGCTGCTATGGAATCGGGGCCATCTATCCCATCGTACGCGCATTGAAGGAGGCCGGCAACACAGTCTACACGCTGGTCGATGTCAAGGCCAGTTTCCTGATGTACTGGGAGGACCGGCTGAAGAGATACAGTGATGAGTTCTTCGTGTCCTCCCGCGACAGCTTCTTCGACTGCAAGGAGTACATCCCGAACGTGCTCCAGAGAGTCCTTCAGAAGTCCAAGCTCGACCGGGTGATCTCCATCGGGTGCACCTATCTGATGTACAGCTGTTCCGAGGCGACTCGATCCATGGGGATCAAGACGATCGTCAGCCTGAATCCGGTTATGGTGGACGGGACCGGGATGTGTGGCGCCTGCCGCTGCACCATCGAGGGCCGCACCAAGTTTGCCTGCGTGGACGGTCCTGATTTCGATGGGCACGCCGTGGACTGGGAGGAACTGTTCTATCGGCGGAAGTCCTATTTCGAGGATGAGATCCGATCGATGTGTTACTGGGAGAAAGAGTCCCTGGTACAAGAATAATCTCTGGGAAAGAATAAACATGGCAGACAAAAAAACAGAGTTATCGCCCGAAATCAAAGCGCGGCAGAAGGCGGGATTGGTTGAGGAATGGCGTAAGGAAATGCGCAAGGCCATCCCTGTCAAAGAACGCATGAAGGTACTGCGTCAAAAGATGCCGGAGAGGGATCCGGACAAGCGGAACAAGGACTTCGAGGAAGTCAATCTGGGATTGAGAGCCAAAGAAGCCCAGAAAGAGGCCCAGCGCTGCCTCGACTGCGCGAACCCTCAGTGCGTGGCCGGCTGTCCGGTGGGCATCGATATCCCGGCCTTCATCAAGCTCATCGAGGCCGGCAAATTTTCCGAAAGCGCGCGGAAGCTGAAGGAGACCAACAGCTTGCCTTCGATCTGCGGGCGTGTGTGTCCTCAGGAGAGCCAGTGTGAGGAAGTCTGTAATCTGAAAAAGGCGACCGGGGTGCCGGTGGCCATCGGCAACCTGGAACGTTTTGCCTCGGATGCAGAAAGGATGGGGGGAGATGTGTTCATCCCAAAGATCCTGCCTCCTACGGGACACAAGGTGGCGATTCTGGGCGCGGGTCCGTCGGGTCTGACCGTGGCGGGGGAACTGGCCAAGAAAGGGCATCAGATCACCGTGTTCGAGGCGCTGCATGTGGCCGGTGGTGTGCTGGTATACGGGATCCCCGAATTCCGGCTGCCCAAGAAGATACTGGATGCCGAGGTCGATTACCTGCGCAGGCTGGGTGTGGAGTTCAGGATGAACTTCGTGGTGGGGATGACTGCCTCCCTGGATGATCTCAAACAGGAGGGGTATGAGGCCTTTTTTGTGGGGACGGGAGCCGGGCTCCCCAACTTCATGCGGATTCCGGGTGAAAACCTCATCGGGATCTATTCGGCCAATGAATACCTAACCCGGATCAACCTGATGCGGGCCAATGATTTTCCTAAATACGACACACCGGTCTTTCCGGGCACGCGCGTGGCGGTCTTGGGCGGCGGAAACGTGGCCATGGATTCCGTGCGAACGGCCAAGCGTCTGGGCGCGGAGTTGGCGGCCATCGTGTACCGGCGTTCACGCGTGGAGATGCCCGCCCGTATTGAGGAAGTTCATCATGCCGAAGAAGAGGGTATTGAGTTCCATTTTCTCACAACACCGACCCGATTCATCGGGGATGAGAACCACAAGGTCAAGGCCATGGAGTGCCTGCGCATGGAGCTGGGAGAACCGGACTCTTCGGGTCGGCGCCGGCCCGTTCCCATCGAGGGATCGGAGTTCATCATGGAAGTGGACCTGGTCGTGGTGTCCATCGGCAACAGCCCCAACCCACTCATCGCCCAGACCACACCCGAGCTGGAGGTTGGGAAATGGGGCAACGTCGAAGTGGACTGGGATACCATGGCGACCAACATGAAAGGTGTCTATGCCGGAGGTGATATTGTACGGGGCGGTGCCACAGTCATTCTGGCCATGGGTGATGCCCGTGTGGCTGCCGGCGAGATGCACAAGTATCTCAACGGTAGCGGATAAACGGAGTGCTGCCGCCGTTCAGCCTGCGCATGATTCCGAGGTGTGCCGGTTTAACCGTCGATAACCTGCTTCTGAAGCCTTATGATTCTGAATGAGGGAGGACGATCGTGAGTTGGGTGGATGGCTATAAAGAGAAGCGGGATGAGCTTCTCAGAGAGGCCAAGGAGCGGAACCTTATCCAGTGAGACAATCCAACCTGTTCAGGGATGCTCAGGGGCACATGGGGACCGACGAGTCCGGTAAGGGGGACTATTTCGGCCCCCTGGTTGCTGCCGGGGTGTACGTCCCGGACGGGCAGGAGGAAGTGCTGCGGGAATACGGTGTCCGGGACAGCAAGCGGATCTCCGACAAGCGGGTGCATGAGCTGGCGGAAGTCGTCGCGCAGGGCTATCCCCATTCCATTGTGGCGATCGGGCCGGAAAAATACAACGAGCTGTATTCCAAGTTCCGGAACCTGAACCGCCTGCTCGCCTGGGCTCACTCCCGCGTGATCGAGAATATCCTGCAGGAGGTTCCCTGCACCCTGGCCATCACAGATCAGTTCGGGGATAAACTCTTCGTCCAGAACGCGCTCATGAAAAGGGGGCGCAGCATTGAGCTGATCCAGAAGCCCAAGGCGGAAGCGGATATCGCGGTGGCAGCCGCCTCCATACTCGCACGGAGTGAGTTCCTGCGCCGTCTTTCCCTTCTCTCCAAGGAGGCTGGCATGGAGCTCCCGAAGGGCGCTTCACCTATGGTCGAGGAAGCGGGTGTGGCTCTGGTCCGGCGTTATGGTTCGCAGGTTCTGGCCAAATTTGCGAAAACGCATTTTAAAACCACAGGGCGCGTCCTCGCAGCTGCACAAACCCCCGAGTGATGTATATATAGATTTCAGATAGATGGGGAGGGCGGTATGGCGATTCAAACGAAGCGGCTCTATTTCGACGATCCCTATCAGGCCGATTTTGAGGCCAAGGTCCTCGACAGGCGTACACATCAGGAAAAACCGGCCCTGATACTGGACCAGACCTGCTTCTATCCGGAGGGTGGCGGCCAGCCTGCGGACAGAGGGACTCTGTCCGGAGTGACCGTGCTCCATGTGCTGGAACAGGACGGGGAGATCCTCCACATCCTGGAGGATGAAATCCCGGGGGACACTGTGAAAGGAGTCATCGACTGGGACACCAGGCTTGACCACATGCAACAGCATACCGGACAGCATGTGCTGTCCCAGTGTTTCCATAGGCTTTTGTCCGGGAAGACCCTATCCTTCCATCTGGGTGAAAGGCTGTCCACCCTGGAGATAGCCCTTTCCTCGATCACCGATCCGGATCAGGATCGGATCGAAGCCTGCGCCAACCGGGCCGTCTTCCAGAACCGGGAGATCAAGACCTATTTTGTGGAGGGATCGGAAGTCTCCAGCGTGCCCCTGCGCCGGCCCCCGAAAAAATCAGGGCGCATCCGTGTGGTGGAAGCCGTGGGCTTCGATTATTCCGCCTGCGGCGGGACGCATCCGCGCTGGACGGGAGAGATCGGCCTGATCAAAATCCTGAAGCGGGAAAAGATCAGGAGTAACCTGCGCTTTGAATTTGTCTGCGGGAACCGAGCTCTAGAGGATTACCGCATGAAAAACCAGATCCTCACGGAAGTTGCAGCGAGATTTTCTGCGGGCGAAGCAGACCTCCCGGCTGTTGTGGATAAGCTCCTTTCCGAACAGAAAGAGAGCGCTCGGATCATGAAAAAGCTGAGGAGTCGGTTGATCGAGCAGGAGGCGCGGGACCTGGTCAGGGACTCGCATGATCCGATCATCCTCGAACAGTTCACAGAGCGGACAGCACAGGATGTGCGCCAGCTGGCCCTTGAGGTCATCCAAAGCCCGGGCCGCGTGGTGCTATTCGGGCTGCAGTCCGGAGAACGGGCTCATATGGTCATGGCCCGCTCTGAGGACATGGCGCTCGACCTGAGGGAGCTCATCCCCGTTGTCTCTCCCGTGCTGAACGCCAGGGGCGGAGGCCGACCTTCCCTGGTGGAACTGGCAGGAGACAGGCCGGAGGCCCTGACCGAGGCGCTGAACGCCGCCCGTCAGAATCTGAAGATCTGAGCTGACCTACAGGATCCGAATCCCTTTTACTTCAAGCCTGCCGACTCTATGAAAGAAGCGCGGACCTGGAATATTCATGAATGACTCAGGTCATTCGTGGCGGAGGGAGATAATCGGATCGGTCTTGGCCGCCTTCCTCGCCGGGAATATCCCGAAAAACAGGCCACAGGAGACGGAGACGCCGACTCCCAGCAAGACCGACCAGGCTGTCACAGAGGCGGGAAGGGGAGTGGCGGTCCTGACCAGGAGGGAGATCTCCGTGCACCCCAGAATGATGCCCTCTGCACCCGAGGCGGCGAGACGGTGGAGGATCTTCCTGTACTGCCGTCGGGACTCCTCCAGGATTTGCCCGCGGCACAGC
>JBGUED010000163.1:0-5904 GCA_041821525.1 Candidatus Aminicenantaceae bacterium
CCGTAAAGCCTCATCAAGCAGAAGAACCATGTGGGATTCTACTACATGCTGGCCTATACGTTTCCAGAAGTGACCTCCCAACTCAGACTGGAATTAATGTCGCTGCTCAAAGGAAAAACGTGTTTCTTCATCAAGGCCCCGGATCCGCCCCTCCTGGCCGAGGTCAAAAAAGCCCTGGACCTACCCGGAAGGTCTATGCGGAAAAGGGCTTGGTCTGAAAATCATCCTGTCTTAATTATAGTTTTTCCAGGGGACACAGGGGTAGTTCCGGTTAGTGGGGGGGGAGGTATGACCCGTGTAGGAATCGAACCTACAACCTGCTGATTAAGAGTCAGCTGCTCTGCCAATTGAGCTAACGGGCCATTGAGTTTGCTTATTTTAGGAAATACGGGCCCGCATGTCAATAATCAGATAAGCGATTGCTTCGTCGCTGCGCTCCTCGCCATGACATGGAATCTTCGCCTTAACATTGAGTGCTCGCCATGACAGGATGAGACAGTGTATAATATCTCGAAATGGAAGACGGCATAAACCTAAACCTGTTTCTGCTTATCCTGGCGGCTCTGCTAGTGGCTTTGTTCGCCGTCCTGGTGTGGACCATCAGGAACACGGCGCGCACGATCGAAGACCTCAAGCGCGGGCAGGCGGAGGACCAGGCTTCCGACGACAAGGTCCTGAACCTCATGCAGAATCAGATCGGGCAGCTCACAACCCAGATCAACCAGCAGCTGCACAACATGAGCAGCCAGTTCCAGAAAACCACGGGAGACATCGGCGGCACCCTGGGGGATGTCAAGAAGGACCTGGGCAAGATGGAGGCCGCGACCAGGCAGGTCCTGGAAAAGGCCCAGGATATCGCCAACCTTGAGAATCTCCTGCGCGCCCCCAAGTTTAGGGGAGGACTGGGAGAGCTTTTCCTGGGAGACCTGCTGGCCCAGATCCTGCCCCCCGCCCATTACAGCCTGCAGTACAGGTTCAAGAGCGGAGAGATAGTGGATGCCGTGGCCCATATCGGACAGAATATGGTTCCCATCGACTCCAAGTTTCCGCTGGAGAACTTCAAGCGGCACCTGAAGGAAGAGGGCTCCAAGGAGAAAGAGGACCTGAGGAAAAAGTTCATAGCCGACGTCAAGAAGCACATCGACGCCATCGCTAAGAAGTACATCCTGCCGGATGAGGGGACCTATGACTTTGCCCTGATGTACATCCCGGCCGAGAACATCTATTATGAGACCATCCTCAAAGAAGAGGCCTTGGCCCAGGAACGCAACCTCTTCTCCTATGCGCTTCAGAAGCGGGTTATCCCGGTCTCCCCCAATTCCTTCTTCGCCTACCTCCAGGTGATCGTGCTGGGGCTCAAGGGCATGCGGATCGAGAAATCGGCCCTGTCCATTTTCCAGTCTCTCTCCCGCCTGACGGGAGACCTCGGCCGCTTCCGGGATAGTTTCCAGAAGATCGGCACGCATCTGGGTAACGCCAGCAGCAAGTACGACGATGCGGAAAAACGCCTGGGGAAATTCACGGACAAGCTGGAACAGCTCGGCGCCCATGAGTCCGAGCAGCTCCCGGAAAAGAACGAGGATCCCGGCGAGTCGGAGTAATCCCTCAGACTAACCCCTCAGTCCTGTTTTTCGAGCAGGGCCACCGTCTCCAGAAACTCCGTAAAAGGAAACATGTCCAGGGCGGACATCCGGCGCAGGGAGTATCCCGATGCGCTCCAGATCGAGAGGTCCCTGAATTGGGTCTGAGGACTGCAGGAGATCAGGCAGACCCGACTGGGTGCCTTGCCGGCAATCGTCTGGATGACCTCGACATGGCATCCGGAGCGGGGAGGGTCCAGGAGCACCAGGTCATCGGGCCGGATGTCGAGGGAGGCGATATGGGATTCCACCTTGGAACAGACAAACCGAGCTTGTAAAGAGCCTAAGAGGTCGGCATTGCGCCCTGCGGAGTCCACGGCCCCGGCGTGGTTGTCCACGCCGAGGATCGGGGTATGATGCGAAGCGAGGGACAGGGACAGCAGGCCCACTCCGCAGTACAGGTCGATGATCCTGCGGCCGCCATGGCCTCCCGAAATCTCCCGCAATTCCCGCAGGAGCCGGGGTGTCAAGCCCGGATGCGACTGGAAAAAGGCACTGCAGTGCGCAATGCACTCCAGGCCATCGATCCGGTTCCGGATCCACTCTTCTCCATAGGATTCACGCCGCGAGGGAACGGCAACACCCCGGATCTCGTGGAAACCGGACAGGAGCTGCGCGGCCAGGGGCTCGTAGCTGGGCCCCCTCCCCTTCCTTACCGAGAGGGTGAGGTGTGCTTCCTGCCGGCCATGGGCCAGTTTCATTTCTAACCCGTCCACAGGAAACTCCCCCTGCGCAGACAGCAGGGCCTCTCGGAGCTGCATGACCATACCGCGGGCCCAGACCGGAAGGATCCAGAGCATACCATCCAAGGGAACCTCGCCACAGACCGGATCTGTCCCCCACATCCGCGCTGCCTCATCACCCGTGAATATCTTGAACTTGGCGCGGCTGCGAAATCCGTCTTCCAAGGGAGCTGTATGGATCCGGGGACGGCATGAGCCATACCCGAGGAGATCCAATCCGGCATGCAGAGACCGAGTCTTTTCCTCCACATGGATGCCGTATTCTGCTTGCCTATCCACGGCCTTAACCATACCACTTCAGACCTGACCGGAGCAATGTCCTGCATTGTGAATCGCTCAACTCTTCATCTGGAATAAGTGGGGGTCGGATCAGACGGCTTCGCTCTTCTCGAAAAAATAGGCCCCCAGTGCGATCATCAGCAGGGAAAAGAACAGCATGATACCAAGGTCCAGGAGAATGGGACGGGATGACACGCCGATCAGCACACCCCGAAGGCCGTCCACACCATAGGTCAGGGGATCGGCATACCCGAGATATCTCAGCCAGATGGGCAGGTTCTCCAGCGGATAAAGGGCCCCGGAGAGGAAAAACAGGGGGAAAATGACGAAGTTCATGACGATGCTGAAACCCTGCATATCGCGCATCTTGGAGGCGAAAACCAGTCCCAATCCCAGGAAGGTCACGGAGATCAGGATCATGAAGACCAGGGCCAGCGGCAAGGACAGCGCCGAATTTATTCGGAATCCCATGAGGAAGGATATGAGTAGGATGAGCACGCTCTGGATCAAGGCCGTGGTGACTCCGCCGGCGATCCGCCCCAGGACGATGGATATCCGGCTGACCGGCGCCACCATGATCTCCTTCAGAAATCCGAACTCCCGGTCCCAGAGCACGGAAAGCCCACCAAAGGTGGAGGAAAACAGGAGACTCATCCCCAAGATCCCGGGAACCAGGAAGCGGATGTACCCCACCCCACCCTCCACACCAGGAACGGCCATCCGGTTGAATCCCATCCCCAGGAACGCCAGGAAAAACAGGGGCATGGCCAGGGCGCCGATGATGCGGGACTTGGCGCGCAGGAAGCGCTTCATCTCACGGAGCCAGAGGACTTGGATCGCTGTCGGATCGATCATCGTTTCCGCCTGAAATGCCCGCGCATCATGGCCCGGTTGCGCTCGCTCTGGCTGGCTTCGCTGTCCCGCATGGTCTTTCCGGTAAAGTGGAGAAACACATTTTCCAGGCTGGGCTTACGCAGGTTGACACACGTGACCTCGATAGCGTGTTCCTGCGCGATCCGGATGAGCTCCGGGATGCGGCGTTCCCCCTTCTCCATAGTAAGAGTGAGGGCCGAGTCGTGCTGTCGGCAGGAGTTGATCCACTCGATGTCCGCCAGCCGCCCAGCGAAACCGGCGCCATCTCCCTTCACTTCGATAGAGACCACATCCCCGCCTAGGATGTCCTTCAGCCGGGAGGGGGCGTCCAGTGCTACGAACCGGCCCCTGTCCATTATGGCCACCCTCTGGCACAGAAAATCCGCCTCCTCCATGTAGTGAGTGGTCAGGATGATCGTCACGGAGTGTTCGGCGTTCAGCTTCTTGATGTACTCCCAGATGTGCCTTCGGGTCTGGGCATCCAAGCCGAGGGTGGGCTCATCCAGGAACAGGACCTGCGGCCTGTGGATCAGACCACGGGCGATCTCCAGGCGCCGCTTCATGCCCCCCGAATATTTCTCGACCAATACTCCGGATTTTTCCTCCAGTTCCACCAACCCCAGCACCTCGGCGATCCGCTGTTCGCGGTCTTCTCGGCTCAGGCCGTACATCATGGCGTGGAATGTGAGGTTCTCTCTCCCGGTCAGCTTGGTGTCTAAAGCCGGCTCCTGGAACACGATCCCGATGCTGCGGCGCACATCGTCCTTGCTGCGAATCACATCGTGGCCCGCCACCCATGCGCTGCCTGAGGTCGGCTTCAGCAGAGTGGAGAGCATGTTGATGGTCGTGGTTTTTCCTGCTCCATTGGGCCCCAGCAGGCCGAGGAGTTCTCCGGTCTGGACCGTGAACGTCAGGTCATCCACGGCGGTGAAGTCGTCGAATCGTTTGGTGAGGTTTTCGACCTGGATGGCTTCCATCGAGATCCTTTCGCAGATCAGGCGAAGCTCAGCTCCTGGAACACGATGGCAAAGGTGGTTCCACCGTTCCGGTCGATGGATAGGGTTCCCTGCAGCTGCTCCGTCAACATGTCGACCAGCTGGAGGCCGAAGGATTCCGTGTTCTTGATGTCCAGGCCTCCCTCCAATCCGACTCCGTTGTCACTCACTCTGAGCTCGATGTCGCCGTTCTCGATCGGTTTCATCTTGACCGTGACAGCCCCCGTGCGCCCCTCGGGGAACGCGTGCTTCAGCGCATTGGAAATCAGCTCGCTCACAAGCAGGCCGCAGGGGATGGCGGTGTTGATGTCGAGCAGCACATCCTCGATATCCATATCCAGGGTTACCTTGTCAGGAGTGACGCCGTACATCTGGAACAGGTGATAGCTGAGGCTGCGGACGTAATCTTTGAAATCCACCCGGGAGAGATCGTCCGAGCGATAGAGCTTCTCATGGACCATGGCCATGGAGCGAACCCGCAGGCGGCTCTCGGTGAACATCTCCAGGGCTTTGCTGTCCTCTACATGCTGGGATTGGAGGTTCAAAAGGCTGGAGATGATCTGCAGGTTGTTCTTCACCCTGTGATGGATCTCCCTAAGCAGCACCTCTTTCTCATGGAGAGAGGACTTGATCTGCTCCTCCGCCTGCTGCTGCTCGGTGATATCCCGGACCTGGGCCAGAGTTGCAGTGCGCTGCTTGGAGTCTTTGATGACGGAGGAACTGATCTCCATGCGGCGCTTCTCACCGTCTTTCCGCACGATGGTGAACTCATAACGCGAGGGGACCTCCTCCCCTTTCTGGCGGCGCCGATAGCGGTCGGCGACCAACTCCAGGCTCTCTTTATCCAGGTATCTCCGGAAATCCGAACCGATGAATTCATCTCGAGGGTAACCTGCGATGCGGAGCATCTCATCGTTGGCGTAAATTGGCCGGAACTCGGTGTCGATGATTACTATCCCGCTCTGAGCGTTCTCCACCACGGAACGGAACATCTCCTCGCTCTCCTGGAGCGCAGTGTCGGCCATACGCCGTGTGATGGCCATGGCCACCTGCTCCGAGATGAACATCAGGATGTTTTTTTCTTCTTCGGTGTAGCGGAAGCCCTCAGTATAAATCTGCACCACCAGGACTCCGATGGTTTTGTCCTTGATCTTGAGGGGAACCCCCAGCCAGTCGATGGAAGGTGCCCCGATGGATTCGACCTCGCCCTGTTTCTCTAACTCTGCAAAAACCTCGGGAGAGGCCAGCAGGGGACTGCCCGTCCGGAGCACGTATTCGGTCAGGCCCTTCCCAAGCTGCTTCGCGGCCGGTGCATCGTCAAATTCGTCCACAAAATAAGGGAAACTCAGCATCTCGCTGTCTTCATCGAAGAGG
>JBGUED010000164.1:0-3710 GCA_041821525.1 Candidatus Aminicenantaceae bacterium
AGGATCGAGTCCGGGGAGGAAAGCGCGGTCCCCGGATCTCCCTTCAGCAGGTGGAAGCTGAACATGGTCAGGAAGGAGGGATCCGCATAGGTACCATTTTCTTCGAACTTTTTATCTTGATAGGCAAGGAGCCCGGCCGTCCGGCAGTAACGGGCGGCGGTTTCGATCTCCGGGTAGTCATTCTCGAGAGCGGGCCCCAAGGGGATGGCCGTGACGGGCCACATCTGGCCTCGGGCCAGGAGGTTGATCCGGCTGATACGGTCGGCGTTTTTATGGAACCGGTCGAAGCTCATCTCGTCCCAGACCCAGAGGAAGATGAGGATGCAAACTGCCATGCCCACGGCCAGTCCGGCGATATTGATGAACGAGAAGGCCCGGTGCCGCAGGAGCTGCCTCCATGCGGTCTTGAGATAATTATGAAACATGAGGAACCTCCAGATCAGGGAAAAACGGGCATAGGCCGGCAGTGACCGCAGCACCTGTTTTCGATACCAGCAGTGGGCGGCGCGGCGCCCCTGGGAGGCGGCCAATTCAACGAATTCTTCCTCCAGGTCGCCTGCCAGCAGAAAGTCCCCCTCATAACGGGACATACGGGCCAGGCACCAGGCTGCCGCTCGTGGAAACCGTGTTTTGTTTAGCCCTTGCCTGCGGCCCTTTCCAGGAAACCTTCCCAGGTCTTTTATCATTCATACCTCAACGAGTCCACGGGATTGGCGCGGGCGGCCCGGAGGGACTGGTAGGCCACGCTGACGAAAGCGATGGCCAGGGTCGCCAGGCCGGTCAATAGGAATATGGAAATTCCTATATCGGTCCGGTAGGCGAAGCTCTTGAGCCAGGCGTTTATGGCCAAATAGGCCAGGGGCCAGGCGATGAGGTTGGCCAGGCCGACCCAGCGGGAGATATCCCTGGTCAGAAGAAGGACGATCTCTCGTACCGAAGAGCCCAGGACCTTGCGCACGCCGATCTCCTTGGTTCGCTGTTCGGCCGTGAACGAGGCCAGCCCGAAGAGCCCCAGGCCGGCGATGAAAACTGCCAGCGCCGCCCCGTAGCGCACCAGGGATCCGATGCGGCTGTCCTCCTTGTACAGACGGTCGATATCTGCGTTCAGGAAGGTGTATTCCAGGGGGAAATCCGGGGCCAGTTCCTTGAGAGTGTTTTCAATGAAGCCGACGGTCGCTTTCGGATCATCCGGTTGTATGCGGACGTACATGTCCGTGAACCATCCCGGTGCGACTGCCAGGACCAGGGGCCGGATCTCCTCGTGCAGGGAGCGGTAGTGAAAATCCTTGACCACTCCGACGATGAGACCGCTGCGGTCCCCGTCAAACGGAAGCGGGCATAGGATCCTCTGTCCCAAGGGATCCTCCAGCCCCATGTATGCGACCGCCGCCTCGTTCACGATGATGGCTTCGTCTGCATCCGTGGGAAACTCGCGTGAGAAATAGCGCCCCTGGGCCATCTCGATGTCGAAGATGGAGGAGTAGTCGTAGTCCACGGCGTGGATTGAGAAAAACCCGTCGTCGTTGGGATCCTTGCCCTCCCAACTCACGCCCGTAGTGCCGAAACGCTTGAAGAACGAGCCGTTGGTGGCCGATACCGCCCGGATGCCGGGATGTTGGAGCAGCCGGGTTTTGATGGCCCGGTAATTGGTGCGCAGCCCCCCACGCAGTTCCATGTTGATCACCTGGTCCGTGTTGAGACCCATGTCCTTGTGGCGCATGAAGTTCAGCTGCTGATAGATAGAGGTCGTAGCGATCAGCAGCAGGACCGATATGGTGAACTGGGTGACCACCAGCACCTTGCGCAGCAGGGGTTTTCTGGCTCTTGTGCCCGGCGCCCCCTTTAGGACGCCGGCTGGTTGATAGGCGGACAGGAACAGCGCGGGATAGAGCCCCGCCGCGAGCCCCGTGAGGAGTACGATGCCCAACAGCAGGGCCAGCCCGCCCGTATTGAAACTGAATGTCAGCTGCTTTTCCATCACTGTGTTGGCGCTGGGAAGGAGGGCGATGACCAGAATAACGGCGGCAGCACAGGCGATGGCGGCCAGGAGCATGGATTCTCCCAGGAACTGCCTGATCAACTGGGAGCGCACCGCCCCCACAACCTTGCGCAGGCCAACCTCTCTGGCCCGCTTCTCTGACCGGGCGGTGGTGAGGTTTATGAAGTTGATGCAGGCCATAATCAGGATCAGGATCCCGATGCAGGAAAAGATGTAGACATACAGGATGGGCCCGCCGCCCTCCGGCTCGTATAGATGGATGCGCGTCATGGGATACAGGCTCAGGTCGTACCGCTCTGTGGGGAGGTTCCTCGTTATGGTGCCGGCGATCTTGTCGCTCACGGAAGCCGCATCGGCCTCGGGCTGGAGCAGCACATAGGTGACGTAGGCGCTAACGTCCCATTTGTCGATGGTCATGCCCGAGAGGGTCACAAAATTGAAGGGCAGCAGCACCTCGAATTCAAAGAGCGAGTTGGAGGGGACGTCTCCGATCACTGCCGTCACCCTGAAGTCGTGCCAGGGGCCCCACCACTCGAAGGACACGGTCTTGCCGAGGGGATCTTCTGCGCCGAAAAGCTTTCGCGCCGTACTCTCGGTGAGGACCAGGGATTGGCGGTCCGAGAGCGGATTCTCGGGACCGCCTGCCAGAAGCGGAAAGCTGAACATGTCAAAGAACGAGGGATCGACACCCTGCACCCTGCAGGTGAAGAGTTGGTTCCCATACCTGAGAGGGGCCCGGGCATGCCCGAAAACGCGGCATGTGTCGGCGATCTCGGGGTATTCACGCTTCAAGGCCGGTCCCAGCGGGCCGGGGCCGTGGTACCCGTAGCTGTCGGTGCCCGCGGGATTCAGGAGCACCCGGTGGAGGGAGTCGGCGTTTCGGTGGAAGCGGTCAAAGCTCAGCTCGTCCTGCACCCAGAGAAAGATCAGGATGCAGCAGGCCATGCCCATGGCCAGGCCCAGGAGGTTGATTAAAGAAAAACCCTTGAAACGATTGAGATTCCGCACCGCTGTCTTGAAATAATTCTTGAACATGATCAGGCTCCATACCATTGAATAGCGCAGATAGGCGGGAAGGGAGCGGCACACCTGGGCCCGGAACCAGCGGCGGGCCCGGGCCGTGCCCTGTACTGTTGTCCTCTCCCGGAACTCCTCCTCCAGATCGCCCAGCCAGGAGAACTGGCTCTGATACTGGGACATTCGGGCCAGGAGCCAGGATGAGAATCGAGGTGCGTTAAGATCTTGTGTCATTGTATATTAGCGAATCCATGGGAGCGGTCCGGTTGGCTGCATCTTGTGTCAGCCCTTGTCAACGGCCAGGTCCGGGAGACCTTCCCAGATCTTTTTGTGCAGACTGCGTGCGCCCTGCAGAGCCTCTACACCGGAGGGAGTGAGCGCATAATAGATCTTGCTGCGGCCGCCCCGCTCCGGGGTAGGGGCGCCCCGGTTCTTGCTCACATAGCCCTTCCGGACCAGCTGGTCGAGCAGGTTGTAGAGCGTTCCGTAGATGAATTCCTTCTGGGTGACCTCCGCCACCTTCTTGCGGATGGCCACGCCGTAGGCGTTGTCCTCGAGCCTGAGGATGGCCGTCAGTATGATCTCTTCGGCTACCGTGAGTTCCTTCATCCTGCACCTCGTTGTGATTTATCCGTTAAACACGGACATTGGTATATACGTATCACACGGACAAATGGTTGCCTTTTCGCGCTCC
>JBGUED010000164.1:3810-5900 GCA_041821525.1 Candidatus Aminicenantaceae bacterium
AAGACGGACTTTTTGGAGGGAGGAGAGCGATGTCGAAGAGTACCCTGAGAATCGGACTGCTGATCGTGGCTGTGGTATGCCTTTGCCTCGGTGTGATCGCGGCGGAAAAGGCCGAGGATCCCAATCAGACCATGGATCCGGCCCTGTTCAGTAAGCTCCAGTACCGATTTATCGGACCCACCCGGGGCGGCCGCGTAACGGCTGTGACCGGAATTCCCGGCCAGCCCATGACGTTTCTCATGGGAACCACGGGCGGCGGCGTTTGGAAGACCGCCGACGGGGGTATCACCTGGGCCAACATCTCCGACAAGCATATCAAGGTGGCGTCTATCGGGTCCGTGGAGGTCGCACCCTCCGACCCCAATGTCATCTATGTTGGCACTGGCTCTGCCAGCCCCCGCGGCAACATCTCGACTGGGAAGGGGATCTATAAGTCCACCGATGCAGGCAAGACCTGGGCCCTGGTCGGCCTGGACAGCTTCCTGCAGATCGGCAAGCTCCAGATCCATCCCCAGGACCCGGATGTGGTCTATGCCGCGGTCCTGGGCAACATCTTCGGCCCCGGCCCGGAGCGAGGGGTCTATCGCACCACCGATGGGGGGCAGACCTGGGAAAAGGTGCTGTTCCTAGACGATAAGACCGGCTGCATAGACCTGGTCATGGATCCCTCCAATCCGCGCATCCTCTACGCCGGTTTCTGGCAGGCAGAGCGCAAGCCATGGACCATCATCGACGGCGGAGAAAAGGGCGGCGTCTGGAAGACGGTCGATGCCGGGGAAACCTGGAAGCGCCTCGAAGGCGGGCTGCCCGACGGCGTCGTAGGGCGCGTGGGCATAGCCGTCTCCCCGGTCAATCCGGACCGCGTCTGGGTGATCCAGGAGGCCGAGGACGAGAAAAAGGGCGGTATCCACATGTCCGAGGATGCGGGCGAAACCTGGAAGCGCATCAATCGAGACCACAACTACCGGCAGCGTGCCTGGTATTACACACGGATCTTCGCCGACCCGCAGAACGAACACACCGTCTATGTGCTCAACACGGGCTTCTACAAGTCCCTGAACGGCGGCCAGGAATTCCAGCGCATCCGCACCCCGCACGGCGACAACCACTGCCTTTGGATCAACCCGAACGATCCTGACATCATGATCCAGAGCAATGACGGAGGCTCCAACGTGACCTTCAACGGCGGTAGATCCTGGTCGACCCAGATGAACCAGCCCACGGCCGAGATCTACCGGGTGACCGTGGACAACCGGTTCCCCTACCGTGTCTACGGCGACCAGCAGGACAACTCCTCGATCTCCATCCTGAGCCAGGGCCGGCCCTCCCAGGAGTTCTACTCCGTGGGCGGTGGCGAGAGCGGCCATATCGCAGTCGACCCCCGTGACCCAGACGTCATATACGCTGGGAATTATATCGGAATTATAACCCGGCTCGACCGTAAAAACGGCCACTCCAAACGCATTGACGCCTACCCCGAGCTGGCAGACGGTATCGCCCCGCGCGACCTCAAGTACCGCTTCCAGTGGAACTTCCCCATCCGCATCTCCCCGCATGATCCCGACGTGCTTTACATCACCTCCAACCATGTCCACCGCTCCCGCGACCAGGGCCTGACCTGGGATGTGATATCCCCAGACCTCACCTACGACATCGACGCATACCTCGATCGGCCCGGCGGTCCCATCCAGCACGACACCACCGGTGTGGAGACCTACTGCACCATCTTCGCGTTCGAAGAGTCACCCCAGGAACCGGGCGTGCTGTGGGCCGGATCCGATGATGGGCGCGTACATGTTTCGCGTGACAACGGCGGCAGCTGGCAGGAGGTCACGCCCAAGGACATGCCAAAGGAAGGCACGGTCAACATGTTCGACATCTCCCCCACTCAGCCCGGCCGGGTACTCATGGCCGTGTACCGCTACCGCGACAACGATTTCCGTCCCTACATCTTCCGCACCGACAACTACGGGAAATCCTGGGACCTCCTCACCGACGGCAAGAACGGCATCCCCGCAGACCATTTCGTCCGGGTGGTCCGGGAAGACCCAGACCGCGAGGGCCTGCTCTATGCCGGCACCGAATTCGGG
>JBGUED010000165.1:0-5889 GCA_041821525.1 Candidatus Aminicenantaceae bacterium
CCCGGTCCCAGATCGACGATGTAGTCGGCAGCCTCGATCGTGTCCTCATCGTGCTCAACGACCAGCACCGAGTTCCCCATGTCACGAAGAGACTCCAATGTGCGTAGGAGTCGGTTGTTGTCCCGCTGGTGGAGGCCTATGGTGGGTTCGTCCAGCACATAGAGCACGCCCCTCAGGTTGACACCTACCTGGGCTGCCAGCCGGATGCGTCGGGCCTCCCCTCCAGAAAGGGAGGCCGTGGTCCGGGACAGCTGCAGGTAGCCCATGCCCAACTCATCGATCACACGGAGCCGGGACAAAATCTCCTTTTGGAGGCGGGAGACCACGGCCTGCTGCAGCTGGACAAAGGAAAAGGTGGCAAAGGTCTCGATCAGCCGGCTGACCGGCAGGGAGCTCAGTTCATGGATGGTGTGCCCCCCCACTTTTACCGCCAGGGATTCCCGCCGCAGGCGGCTGCCGCCACAAGCCGGACAGAGCTCATCCGTGACCTCATACTCGCCCCGATGGTTGAGGCGGGTCTGAAAACCTAGGCCGTGGCAAGTGGGGCAGGCCCCGTAGGGGCTGTTAAAGGAGAAGGCCCGCGGCTCCAGTTCTGGAAGGCTGATCTCGCAGAAGGGGCACAGGAGGTTCAGCGAGTAATACAGCTCTTCCCCTGAGGCCCGCAGGACGAGCAGGTCCCCCTCGGCCAGCTCCAGGGCGGTCTCGACCGCCTCCGCCAGCCTCTCTGGAAAAGCCGGGTCCGCCCGGACCTCATCCACCAGGATCTCAATGTTGTGGTTCCGGTTCCGCTCCAGCACGATCTCCTCATCCAGATCCCGCAGCTGTCCGTCCACACGCGTGCGCAAGAAGCCCTTTTTGCGGAACCTCTCGAAAAGGCGCAGGTATTCTCCCTTGCGTCCCTTAACCACAGGGGCGAACATCTTGACCGTTTCGCCCCCGGCCGCCGCCAACACACGCCGGATGATCTCGCCGGGGGTCTGGGAGCTCACTATGCGATCGCAGCGGGGACAGTGCGGGGTGCCTGCGCGAGCGAACAGGAGACGGAGAAAATCATAGGTCTCCGTCACTGTTCCGACGGTAGAGCGCGGATTGAAGGAGATCGTCTTCTGATCGATGGAGATGGAGGGAGATATGCCCTCAATGGACTCCACGTCCGGTTTTTCCAGCTGCTCGATGTACTGACGCGCATAGGCGGAAAGGCATTCGATGTACCGCCTCTGTCCCTCGGCAAAGAGGGTGTCGAAGGCCAGGGACGACTTGCCCGAACCGCTGGGGCCGGTGATGACGATGAGGCGGTTGCGCGGCAGGTTGACATCGATCTGCTTCAGGTTGTGTTGGGCCGCCTTCTTGACGCGGATCTCTCTCAACATGATCACCTATTCTAGCACAACAGCGCCCCCTGTTCCCAGGAAACCTGTCCCAATCATTGACCGGGTCTGGTGTTCATACTATGATAGTGGTTAGCCGAAAGGAGTCACCGGTGAAAGAGGACACAACAGCGCGATCAACCCACTTCCAGGAGGCATTGGAGGAGCTTAAGAAGCATGGGGTACGGGAGGATTCCCTCCGAGCCGTGGAGCACATCCCCGCCCGCGAAGGACGCTACCTGGACTATCCCCAGGAGGCCCACCCCAACCTGGTCCAAGCACTGCAGGAGAAGGGCTTTTCACGCCTGTACACGCACCAGCGCCAGACCTGGGAGCTCCTCCGCCAGGGGAAGAACGCGGTCGTGGTCACCCCCACCGCCTCGGGGAAAACCCTCTGTTACAACCTCCCGGTCCTCGACTCCATCCTCAACAATCCCTCATCCCGGTCAATCTACATGTTCCCCACCAAGGCCCTGTCCCAGGATCAGAGGGCGGAGCTGGATGACACTATCAAGAAGCTCCCCGATGAGATCCGAATTTTCACCTATGACGGCGACACCCCCCAGGATGCGCGCAAGGCCATCCGCGCCCGGGGACACATCGTCATCACCAACCCGGACATGCTCCACTCGGGAATCCTTCCGCACCACACCAAGTGGATTAAGCTCTTCGAGAACCTCCAGTATATCGTCATCGACGAGCTCCACAATTACCGCGGCATCTTCGGCAGCCATCTGGCCAATGTGCTGAGGCGGCTGAAGCGTATCGCTCTCTTCTACGGGTCCGAACCCCGCTTCATCCTGTGCACGGCCACCATCGCCAATCCCAAGGAGGTGGCGGAGCGGATCATCGAGGAGCCGGTCTCGCTGGTGGATGACAACGGAGCTCCCAGCGGTGAGAAGTTTTTCATCTTCTACAATCCGCCGGTCGTCAACAAATACCTCGGCATCCGTCGGTCCTACGTCAAGGAGGCGCGCCGCGTGGCCGCACTCTTTATACGCCATGGCCTCCAGACCATCGTCTTCGCCCAGAGCCGCCTGATCACCGAGGTCCTCGTGACCTATCTCAAAGACGACTTCGAAAAAAACGTCACTCAGAAAGGGCGCATCCGCGGATACAGGGGCGGCTACCTGCCCCAGAAGCGCCGCGAGATCGAGCGGGAACTGCGCTCGGGCGAGATCCGCGGCGTGATCTCGACCAATGCCCTGGAACTGGGCATCGACATAGGAAGCCTGGACGTGGCGGTCCTAGCAGGCTATCCGGGGACCATCGCCTCGACATGGCAGAGGGCTGGGCGAGCGGGACGCAAAACAGGACAATCCGCCGCCGTGTTGGTGGCTTCCAGTTCCCCCCTGAACCAGTTCATCGTCAACCACCCCGACTACTTCTTTTCCAAGAATCCGGAAAAGGCCCTCATCAATCCCGACAACCTCTCCATCCTGGTCAGCCACATCGAGTGTGCTGCCTTCGAGCTCCCCTTTGTGGACGGGGAAAAATTTGGCACGGTGGACACCGCTGAGATCCTGTCCTTTCTGGAAGACGAAAAACTTGTCCACCATTCCCAGGATAAATGGTACTGGACATCCGACGTGTATCCGGCCGACGGGGTCAACCTCCGCAGCATCTCCTCGGATAATTTCGTGGTGGTGGACACCACAGAAAAATCCCGGGTCATCGCCGAGGTGGACTTTTCCTCGGCCCTGACCACACTGCATCCCAAGGCGATCTACATCTGCGAAGGGGAGCAATACATCGTCGAGGACCTCGACTTCGACCAGCGCCGTGCCTATGTCCGCCGGACCGACATCGATTACTACACCGATGCCATCGACTATACCAAGATCAAGATCCTGGATGAGTTCGACCGCCGCAACCTTAAGAACTGTGCCCTGCAGCACGGGGAGGTCCACGTGGCGACCCAGGTGGTCGGATTCAAGAAGATCAAATTCCATACCATGGAGAACGTGGGCGCCGGCGACCTCAGTCTGCCTCAGAATGAGATGCACACGACGGCCTACTGGCTGACCATATCCTCGGATTTCCTCCTGAGCCTGCCTTTCTCTTCGGAACAGAAAATCAATGGGCTCTTCGGGCTCACTTACTGCCTGCACCACGTTTCTCCTCTGTTCATGATGTGCGACCTGCATGACATCGGGGTTTCACTGGGAGACAACGCCACCGGGAAGTCCATACCGCCGCGTGACATCCGGCAGAGGATGTCGGACAGGGAAGAGATGATGTTCACTGCGGACGAGGCGTTCGAGCCCAACCTATTCGTCTATGATAACTTTCCGGGGGGGATCGGGCTCAGCCCCTCCCTGTTCGAGCTGGAAAAACAGCTGCTGGAGCAGTGCCTGAGGACCATCCGGGAGTGTCCCTGCCAGGGGGGATGCCCGTCATGTGTGGGCCCTACAAAGTCCAGCGGCCTGATGGCCAAAGACGTGGCTCTCCAGATCCTTCAAGAGCTGCTAACGAGCTAACGACTCTTGGCTAGCTTGGAGAGCTGCACATCCTCGCCTTTCCGAGGCGATGATCGTGGGAATCCAGAGGAGGCCGGAGCGAAGCGAGTTCCGCCTTTATCACCCGATCAACAGGCTCTCTTCCGCATACTGGTAGCGCCCCAGAGCCTTGCTGCGGCTGAAGGCCAAAAGCAGGGACAGCGGACCGATCCCAGCACAATGGCGACGACAAAACTCACCGCCAGCAGCAGGGCTGGCTGGAACCGCCGTTCCATACTTATGGGTTTGCTCCTTTCCTAAGTTGGTTTGTCCTTCACTTTAGAATGGGTGAGGAAGGTTGTAAAACCATCTGCGAAAAGACTTCTCGATCATATTACACCGCCTGATCACGGCTGCCGATTATCCATGATTCAGCGCCGGCCGCATTGACTTTCCCAGGGGTCTGTGCTAATTTTTGAGAGAGAATAGTCATGAACTTCATCACACTCATACTACAGGGCAGTATTATCGTCCAGCTGGTGCTTCTCATCCTGCTGTTTTTCTCGGTGTTTTCCTGGGCTGTGATCTTTTTCAAGCGCAATACCCTTAAGGCCTCGTCGCTGCAGTCCAGGAAATTCCTGTCGGTGTTCCGACAGAGCAAAAACCTCCTCGAGGTCAACGAGGCCTCCAAAAAATACAAGGCGAGCCCCCTGGCCTCGCTCTTCCGGGCCGCGTACAAGGAACTGGCCTACATGACGAAGTCCGATCCCAACCCCAAGCTGACCTCCGACAACATGGAGAGCATCAACCGGGCTCTGATCAAGGCCTCCAACCGTGAGGTGATCAAGTTGGAGAAGATGATGAGCTTCCTGGCCACCACCGCCAGCGTCACGCCGTTTATCGGCCTGTTCGGGACGGTATGGGGGATCATGGACGCCTTCCAGGAGATCGGGGAGTCCCAGACCACGGCCCTGCAAGCGGTTGCTCCGGGAATCGCTGAGGCCCTCATCGCCACGGCCATGGGACTGTTCGCGGCCATCCCGGCGGTCATCGCCTACAACCATTATCTCCAGCGCATCAAGGAGTCCATCACGGAGATGGAAGATTTTGCCATCGAATTCCTCAGCATAACCGAAAGACTCTATGGCAGCTAGATACCGCTCCATCGTAAAAAAAGAGGTTGGCACCTCAATGTCGGCCATCAATGTCACGCCCCTGGTGGATGTCATGCTGGTGATGCTCATCATTTTCATGGTCACGGCCCCCATGATGCAGTCCGGGATCGGCATCAACCTCCCCCAGGCCGAAACCCGCTCCACACCGGCTGAGGAAGGCCTGACGCTGACCCTCACCGCGGATCGTTACATCCATGTCCAGGACCAGATCATCAACCAGTTCCTGCTGGAGGACAAGCTCAAGGAATACTTCCTTGGTCAGGAGAAGAAGGTGGTGTTCCTGAAGGCGGACCAGGACCTTCCCTACGGTTTTGTGATCACGGTCATCGACATCGCCAAGAAAGCCGGCGTGGAAATCGTGGGATTGGTGACCGATCCGATCGACGAACGAGAACGGCGCTAATATTATGGAAATGCTGCGTATTCATGACAAGCGCTTCAAGCGCGCGGTTATCTTCTCGGTGTCCGTGCACGTGCTGTTTTTCATCATGCTGGTGGTCTCTCCCTACCTGCCGAAACCGAAAAGACCGGGCCTGATCCATTATGTCGAGATCATGTCTTTCGGTGGGGGAGGCGGGGGCGGCCGTCCCGGGGGGGGCGGGGCCCCGGCAAAAAAGAGCGAGAGCGCTGTAGAGACGACCGTCCCGGAACGGCAGAGCCTGCGGGACCTCACAACCCCCCAGAGGCTGGAAGAGAGCAAGCCGCCGACCATGACCCACCCCGTGGATAAACCCAAGAGAGACAACCAGCCGGCACCGGAAAAAAAGGCCGTCATCCAGAAATCCCAGCCCGGCGCCAAGAGCACCACCGGTGAACAGGCGGATGCGGCCGGAGAGACCGGCATCGGCGAGGGAACAGGTTCGCGCGTGGGCCTGGGCATCGGCAGCGAAGAGGGAGGCTTCGGATTCG
>JBGUED010000166.1:0-5885 GCA_041821525.1 Candidatus Aminicenantaceae bacterium
CTGCCCGGTCTCGGCCAGCAGGACCTCCTCTGCCCCGGCTGCTTCCTGGGAGCCGGCCACGTAGCGCGAGGCGGACACACCTGCGATCTTGCCGAAGACGGCGGCGTCCAGGAGGGAGTTGCCGCCCAGCCGGTTGGCCCCGTGCACACTCACGCAGGCGCATTCCCCGGCGGCGTAGAAGCCTTCTACCGGAGAAGTGCAGTTCTCGTCCACATCGATCCCGCCCATGGAATAATGCTGGGCGGGCTGTATGGGGATCGGGGTTTCGACCGGGCTGAAGCCGCCGAAATGGATGCAGATGTCGCGGACGCTGGGGAGCCGCTTGTCGATCTTCTCCTTTCCCAGATGCCTCAGGTCCAGGTGTACGTACTGGTTCTCGAAACCGCGACCCTGGTCCACCTCGGTCTGGATGGCCCGGGCCACGATGTCCCGGGGAGCCAGCTCCATGGCCGAGGGTGCATAATCTTCCATGAAGCGCCGGCCCTGGTTGTTGAGCATGAGGCCGCCCTCGCCGCGGGCCCCTTCGGTGATCAGGATGTTTTTCCCGAACATGGAGGTGGGATGGAACTGGACGAATTCCATGTCCTTGAGGGGAATCCCGGCCCTGTAGGCCATGCCGATGCCGCTCCCCAGGTTGATGAAGGCGTTGGTGGATCGCAGAAATACGCGTCCGTAGCCGCCGGTGGCAAAGATGACCGCCCGTGCCCGGATGGGTTTGATCTCGCCCGAGGAGAGGTCATAGGCCGTGACGCCCAGGCAGCGCCCGTTGTGCACCACCAGGTCCGTCACCAACCATTCGTCGTAAAACCGGACTTTTTTCTTGATACCCTGCTCGAACAGGGTGTGCAGGATGACCTGTCCGGTCTTGTCCGCGGCGTAGCAGGTGCGGGGAAATCCCGCCCCGCCAAAGGGCCGCTGGGCGATGACACCTCCGGGGAACCGGCTGAAGGGCACGCCCAAGTGCTCCATCTCGTACATGAGTTCGACCGCCTCCCGGCACATGAGCTCGCTAGCGCTCTGGTCGGCCAGGTAGTCGCTGCCCTTGATCGTATCGAAGGCGTGTTTTTCCCAGTTGTCATCGCCGCCGTCGGGATGGTTCCCCAGCGCAGCGTTGATGCCGCCCTGGGCCGCCACCGAGTGCGAGCGCAGGGGATGGACCTTGGAGATGAGGGCCACGTCCAGGTCCGGGTCGCTGTACAGAGCCGCAGACAGGCCGGCCAGTCCCCCCCCGACGATGAGAATATCGTGGTTGATCATTTAGTAGTCTCTGGTGAAGTACAGGAGGAGGAGCAGGGCGCTCACGAATCCGCCCAGCAGGGTGAACAGCCGGAAGAGCAGCTTCTCGTTCCGGAAGCCCATGTCCATGATCATGGTGCGGATGCCGTAGAAGGCATGGTATACGCCGTTTATGATCAAGAACGTGTCGGTCAGGGAGTTGGTGTGCAGCACCAGCGCCCAGTCGGGCTTCTGGCCCTTGGTCATGAGGAAAAAAGCGGTGAGAAACTTGAGGGTCAGAAGCACGATAAGGAGGAGACCACTCACACGGTGAAAGACCCAGATAAACATGAAAATTCCTTTCAAAGAGTGTTTATATATATCGATATTCGAGTGACAATATGGCCTGGCAATGTATTATCACTATATTTGTCAGGGATTTTTTGTCAAGCTTGCATTACATGGGCCCTGCTTACCATTTCGCGTGAAGGACACGCTCTTCGGTTTTTGAGAAACAGAACTGGCTCCCGTAGGCTCAAAAAAATCGCATGTCCGTCCATCACGCTCAGCTTGGTCCTTGATCACAGTGAGATCCGCGCCCCAGCCAAAATCGTGCTCAATCATCTCGGCCGTCCCCGGGGGATCGGGATTGACGCAGGAGGGCAAAACTGTTAATTAAGACTCATCATGGAATACACAATGTTGGGACAGACCGGGATTAAGGTGTCGAAGCTGTGTTACGGGACCATGTCGTTCGGGGGAGACGCGGATGAGTCGACGTCCGCTGCCATGTTCCACTTCTGCCGCGACCAGGGCATCAATTTTTTCGATTGTGCTGATGTGTACCAGGCCGGCCGGGCCGAGGAGATCCTTGGCGGCCTGATCCGGGAGTGCCGCGACCAAGTGGTCATTACGTCCAAGGTTTACTTCCCAACGGGAAAGGATGTCAATGCCAGAGGGGCGTCCCGCTTCCACATCCAGAATGCCGTGGAGGCCAGCCTGCGCCGCCTTGATACCGACCGCATCGATGTCTACTTCGTCCACCGCTTCGACGACCACACTCCGCTGGAGGAGACCCTGGGTACACTGGATGACCTGGTGCGCCAGGGCAAGATCCTGTACACGGGTGCCAGCAATTTCGCGGCCTGGCAGGTGGCCAAGGCCCTGGGCATCTCGGACCTGAAGGGATGGGTACGGTTCGCCTGCATCCAGCCTATGTACAACCTGGTGAAGCGGCAGGCCGAGGTGGAGATCCTGCCCCAGGCGCAGGCGGAAGGCCTGGGGGTGTTTCCCTACAGCCCGCTGGGGGGAGGGCTGCTGACCGGGAAATACGGTACCGGAAACCGCCCTGATTCCGGCCGGCTGGTCGAGAACAAGATGTACATGACGCGTTATGCTGAGGACTGGATGTACACCGCGGCCGAGCGGTTCGCTGAAGTGGCCGAGCGGGAGGGTATTGCTCCCGCCACCCTGGCCATCGCCTGGGTCGCGGCCCATCCGGCGGTCACCGCCCCTCTCATCGGCGCCCGGAACCTGGAGCAGCTCGAGGCTTGTATGGCCGCCGCCGACTTTGCCCTGACTCCCGAGCTCTACGGCGAGATCGCCTCGCTGACTCCCGGGCCACCTCCGGCCACAGACCGGAATGAGGAGCGGACCGCACACAACTACGGGACGCGCTAGAAAGAGGGCTGTACGGGCCGGGATCCCATGTCCCGGCCCGTGTTTTTTTAGTGGGGAGGGATGATTTTGTTTTTCCTGAGTCCTACTTTATTTCCTTCTTTTCCTTTTCTTTCTTGCCCTTTTCGCTGGCCACCTTGACGTACTTCTCCTCGCCGTTCTCCAGCGCTTTCTTCATCTGGTAGAGTTCCTTGAGCTGGGTCTCGAGTTCCTTCTGTTCCTTGGGATCGTCGGTCTGCTTGAGTTTCATGGAGATGCCCTTGATCTTATCATCGACCATTTCGGGCGTCACCTCGAGGTATTCGACCTTCTTCATCTCGCCGTTGCCGTTTTCTCCGTTGAGGTAGGTCTTGATCTTTTTGTCCTTGTCGTAGAGCTTCATCAGGGTGGCCTTGAGCTCCTGCTGCTGCTTGGGATCGTCGGTCTTTTTTATGGCGACCTCTACCTCCGCGATCTTGGCCTGGATGATCTGGGCCTCCTTCATGACCTCTTCGGTCTTCTTTTCCTGCTCCTGCTGCTGCTTGAGCTTCTCTTCCTTTTTCTGCTTTTCAGACTTGTCCTGAGGCACAGCGGAGTGATCGGGGGCAGGCAGCGCCAGGGAAGCGGAGAAGGCATCGCCGTCGGCACGTTCGGCCTGAGCCACTAGCTTTGGCTCGGCCAGCACCAGCACCAGGAAGGCTGCCAGCGGGAGGATCAGCAGCAGTTTTAGCTTTGCCGTCCCCTTGGATTTGATTCTTGACATCATGGTTATTCTCCTTTTGATTTGGGAATGGTTAAAATTGTGTGCGAGCTCGACCAGTTTTCCTCCCACGTGCTGCTCCAGGATCAGCAGCTGGTACCCTGCGGCGCTGCAGCCTTGCGCAATGACTGCGTTATCGGCCAGGTATTCGTGGGTCTCTTTGAGAGATTTTTTGTATGGCCATACAAAAGGATTGAACCATTGCAGGATCGTGACCAGTTCCATGAGGATGCTATCCATGGAATGGCGCTGTTTTATGTGAATCCGTTCATGGGCCAGAATGCGGGTCAGGTCATGCGGAGAGATGTTTTTCCTGTTCAGGAAGATGTAGCCGAAGAAAGAGAAGGGCTGGATTTCGACGTCGATGAAGACATACCGGCAGTCTCGACAGCTCTGAGTGGGGCTGGTCCGGATCGTGTTCGTAATCCGCGCGAGCTGCCGGGCGAACCTCACTGACAGGGCCAGAACCCCCAGGACATAGACCATCCCCAGTACCAAACTGAGGGACAGGACGAATCCGGTCTCGGGTGGTGGAGGCATGCTTCCGAGGGTGAGCGAGGCGACCTGCCGAGTGAATACCGGAGATGTCACCTTGGCCAGGGGGATAACGAACGAGAACACCAGGGAAGCCACCAGATATGCCCGGTTGAGCACAAAAAAAGTCTCGTCCTTAAGCAGCAGCCAATAGAACCCGTAGAACAGGGCCAGGCATACGGCCGACTCAAGCAGGAATTGGAGAAAGTTAGCCATCGTCTTTTCTCTTTTGTTTCAGGATTTCCCTGGTGATCATGTCCTGGATCTCTTCCAGCTCGCTGATGGTGAGCTTCCGGTCCGAGGCGAAAAATGACACCATCTCAGGATAGGAGTCGCTGAAGTATTTTCGTACGAAATTGTGCATGAAAAGTTTGGTGTAGGCGTCCTTGGTCACCAAGGGATAGTATTCATGTGTCTTGCCGTACGCCTTGTGATCGACAAATCCCTTTTTCTCCAGGATCCGGACAATGGTGGACACGGTGTTGTAGGCCGGCTTTGGATCAGGAAGATGCAGGATGATGTCTTTCACAAAGGCGCTCCCTAATTCCCACAAGACATGCATGATCTGTTCTTCGGCTTTGGTCAATTCTTTCATGATGCATTCAATATAAAACTAAACTCTTAGTTTGTCAACTAAAAATATAGTTAATCGGATCGCGACTTGATTTTTTCTCTGGCCTTTGGTTATATATTCAGTAAAATCCTGTTGCGAGGGAAACATGATCCTGCATCCGAAGGCACGAAGCATCCTGGCATTGGTTATGGCATCTGCGTTCCTTTTCCAGGGATGCGCCACGATCTCCTCAAATTGGGGACAGAAGATTCCGGTCACCAGCAGTCCCATGGGCGCGAAGATTTTCGTGGACGGGAAGGAGAAGGGGGAAACCCCCATGGAGCTGGTCCTGAAGCGAAAACAGAACCACCTCATCCGCATCGAGCTGGAGGGATACGATCCCTATGAGATCTCGATCGGTCAAAAGAAATCACCCTGGAAGTCCATCATCGGGAATCTGATCGTCGGAGGGCTTCCCTTTGCCATGGTCGCCGAGCGTGTGTGGGGGGAAGCGGTGTCCGAGGATAAACCGCTTGCGGGCAAATACTTCTGGTATGGATTCATCGTGGGCTTTGCAGCCTTCATGATCGTGGACCTGGCCACGGGCTCCATGAACTACCTATCTCCCAAAAAGGTCGTTGTGGATCTTACCAAGGTCGGGGAGGAACCCCGCACCCGGACTCTGTATCTGGATGCGGACCAGCTCAAGAACATCACCTGGATCAGTATCCGATGTGCGGATTCGGATAACCAGGTCACCTTGAACCTCAGGTAAGCAGCCCCCCCCCACCTCCCCATGCGCTCGGACTGAAAACGGCCGGCTTCCGAACTCTGCCCGGTCATCCTCCATGTTTGGTCTATAACTTGAAGTCCCAAGAGAGACACATGTCCAAACAGGGGGTGCTTTTGACATCCCTGGTGCCCTGTGCCAGAATGATGCGGGGACAATGAGGACAACCTCTCGCCCCGTTTCCTCAATGACTGTGTGGCTTGGGCCGGGGGTATCCTGGTCTTTCCCTTCAAAGCATCCCTGCCAAGGAAAAGCACCATGACGGCGGATCGATCCGGGGCACAGTACCCTTCTTACCTGAGCCTCTTCGAAGATGGGTCTCTCGAAAAAAGAGCGAAAGACCTGAAAGAGTTCTACCGGAACTGCAGCCTATGTCC
>JBGUED010000167.1:0-5833 GCA_041821525.1 Candidatus Aminicenantaceae bacterium
GCTCGAGTCGTCCAGGAAAGACACCTGGACCTATCTGGGCGGGGAGGAGCCGCAGATCCGGCTCGGGTACAGCTTCGAGGGCGAACTGCAGTTTTTCATCACCGGCCGTCTGGCCGTTTCCGTCGGCTCCGGCTTCCTCTATTCTGACCTCACGGCTGCCGACACCGAGATCCGGATCGACAAACCCCAGGGCCTCACCCTGCTGGTCCAGCCGCGGACCTTGAGCGCCCTGCCCCTCATATTCTCGGTCTACTACCATGTACCCTTGACCGCCCGGTTCCGGGCTTATGCCAAGGCCGGGGCGGGATTCGTGTGGGCCAAACACGTGGAACGAGAGGGCTCAAAAAAGGAAACAGCCCAGAATTTCAACTATTCCCTGGAAGAGAATGCATCGGCCTCGGACACCACATATCAGGCCGGGCTGGGCCTGGATTTTTCCCTGGAATCCTCCGTGCGGTTCTTCCTGGAGGGTTCCTACCGCTGGATGCGGGTAAGCGGCTTCAACGGAGATGCGGGAACCGGCGAAACGGCAACCCTGTACAACTTCGAGGAATACTCCCCGTACCTTGACTACTGGCAGGCGAAAAACCGGCTTTCCAGCCTGCCGCCTGAGGGAGACACCTTCCGCTCCGTCCGGGAGACCGAGGTGGATTTCTCCGGATTCTCGCTCGTCATCGGCGTGGCCATCAAATTCTAACGTGCGATAAAGTATTGTAGTGTGAGTCGGAAGACCCACCCTACCACCCCATGCGACTCACAATACAATACTTCACCTCCGGATAATTGCATTTGGTTATTCCGACTTGCCAACCATCGCGGAAGGATGCTCTCGAAACCGTAGGCGATGGCAGCGGGCTGTTTCTTTCTGTCCAGTAAAACATGGAGGACTGAGATATTAGGTATATCTCTCCAAGCCGTATACGCAGTGAGGTGTGTGTTCCCGGGCCGCATGGGGTGGCTGGGTGGGTCCTCCGGCCCGGGAACACACACCTCACGCCTGCGTCTCTTATATATATAAGGAAAACGTGGACAGGGAGACGGATCTTTTTATAAACTGGTGAAAATCACTATAAGGATAGGGATGCATGACAGAAGATGTTTTTCTAAGCCCTAAGAAGCGGGGACGGATCGCCATTTTTCTTTCCGGGCGGGGGTCCAACTTTATGGCCATCCACAAAGCGATCGAATCCGGCGAGATCAACGCCGATATCGCCCTGGTTTTCAGCAACAAAAAGCAGGCGCCGGGCTTCCTTTTCGCCCAAGATCAGGGCCTGGAGACCCTCTACCTGAGGGCAAAGAGCTTCCCCGACCGGGAGTCCTACGATCAGGAGATCGCCCAGGAGCTTCAGGCCAGGAGCATCGACCTGATCGTGCTGGCCGGCTACATGCGCATCATCACCGCCTCTTTCTGCCAACAGTTCATCAACCGTATCATAAACATCCATCCCGCCCTCCTCCCCTCTTTCCCCGGCCTGCATGTGCAGCAGCAGGCCATCGACTGGGGAGTACGGTTCTCAGGGGCGACCGTCCACTTCGTGGTCCCGGAGGTGGACATGGGCCCCATCATCCTCCAGGAGGCAGTCCCGGTCCTGCAGGACGACACGGAAGAGATCCTGTCCGCCCGCATCCTGAAGCAAGAGCACAGGCTCTACCCGGAGGCGGTCAAACTCTATTTCGAGGGGCGGTTGGAGGTGCGGGACCGCAGGGTATTCATCCTGGAGTAGGTCCTGCATACTGATTCGTCAGCACGCGGATTTTCTCCAGCGTGAAAATCCCCTCTGTCCTCGGCTTCGCTCTCCTCCTTCGGAAAAACCATGCCCGCTCCGCCTCCGGATGGTACTCCTCATCCGCATCCAAGACCTGAGAAATAAGACTCCGGAAGATAGAACGTTCAAGTGTATTCTGTCTTGCTAATCGCAGAGGAGATGTGTCACAATAGAGCGCTTATTTTTTCAAACACAGGTTAGGATTATGGCACTACAGAAAGACGTGGAAGAACAGTTCACCTATCTAAAAAAGGGCAGTGTCGAGATCATTCAGGAGGATGAACTCAAGGCCAAGCTGGAACGCTCCCTGAAGGACGGCCGGCCTCTCAAGGTCAAGGCTGGATTCGATCCTACGGCACCCGATCTCCACCTGGGCCACACAGTGCTGCTCCGCAAGATGAAGCATTACCAGGACCTGGGTCATGAGGTGATCTTCCTGATCGGGGACTTCACCGGATTGATCGGCGATCCTTCGGGCCGGTCCAAGACACGCCCGGCCATGACCCGGGAAGAGATCGACGCGAACGCCGAGACCTATAAGGAACAGGTTTTCAAGATCCTGGACCCGGAAACCACGGTCATCGACTTCAACGCCCGCTGGCTGGGCCAGCTCTCCAGCTTCGAGATCATGAAGCTCATGGCCAAGTACACGGTGGCCCGCATCCTGGAACGGGATGATTTCGCCAACCGCCTGGCGCAGGGGCACCCCATTTCCACGCACGAGCTGCTGTATCCCCTCATGCAGGCCTACGACTCCGTGGCATTGGAGGCGGATGTGGAGATGGGCGGCACCGACCAGAAATTCAATCTGCTGGTGGGCCGCGACATCCAGCGTGAATTCGGCCAGCTGCCCCAGATCGTGCACACCATGCCGCTGCTGGAGGGCCTGGGCGGTGTGGAGAAGATGAGTAAATCCCTGGACAACTACGTAGGGATCACCGAACCTCCCCAGGAGATCTTCGGCAAGATCATGTCGATCTCAGATCCCCTGATGTTCCGCTACTATGAGCTGCTGACGGATGTTCCGCAGGCCGATATCGAGGCCATGCGGGAACAGGCCGCCACAGGCACAGCCCACCCCAGAGCTCTGAAGGTCAAGCTGGCGCGGAGTATCGTGGCGGACTTCTGGGGAGAGGCCTCAGCCAAAGGGGCCGCGGAAGAATTCGACCGCATCTTCACCCAGCGCGAGGTGCCCACGGACATGCAGGAAGTGGAGATCGCCCTGGACCGCATCTCTCTGCTCGACCTCCTGACAGAAAACAACCTGCTCCCCTCCCGGGGCGAGGCCAAGCGCATGATACGCCAGGGTGGGATCTATTTGGACGGGCAGCGGGCAGAAGACATCACCCTGGAGCTGGAACTCGACAAACAGCCCGAAGTCGTCATCAAGATAGGGAAGAAGCGCTTCTACCGGATCACCCGCAAACAGGGCTGAGTCGACGGCCATGAATCAGATCTGGGACGGGACGCTCTCGGTGCAGCGTGGGAGGGAACTCCGTCTCCGGACACTGAGAACAAAAGAATATGGAAGATAAAGATAAGAGCAAAAAGGCCCGAGAGCGCCTCAAACAGCTGGAAGAGCCTCGGCCGCAGCAGCAGGACAGTCCCCCCACGCTGCCGGATGCGGAGAACCTGTTCCGCAAGGTCTTTGAAAACGCCAACGACGGCATCATCATCCACGACCGAGCCGGGCAGATCTACGAGGTCAACCAGGCCATGTACCAGAGGCTGGGATACACCAGGCAAGAGATGCTGAGGATGAGCCTGCAGGATCTTGTGGCACCCGGATTCAGCGAAAAGATCCAGGCGAGGACCGGCCGGCTGGAGCAGGACGGCGTGGCCATCTTTGAATCCGCCGACGTGCGGAAGGACGGCACGGTCCTGCCCGTGGAGGTGAGTGCCCGCCTTATCGAACACAACGGGCTGAACCTGATTCAGAGCATCGTACGGGACATCCATGAACGCAAAACCGCCGAGATCCTGATCCAGCATGCCCTTGTGGATCGGGAGATCCTCCTGGAGGAGATCAAGCACCGGGTTCGGCAGCACCATGATCTCTGCATCGCGGGGCTGGATTCCCTGAGGCAGCACTGTGAGACCGAGCTGTCGACCGAAACACTGGAGAACCAGATCCGGAGGATCAAGGCCCGGGGCTATATCCAGGGCAAGATCTACAGCGGCAGAAACGTGACGCATATCGATTTCGCCAAGATCGCAGCGGGCCTGGCCAGGCATCTCCTGACTCTGTATGCATCGGATGCCAGCTGTATCCGGTATGATCTGAACATTAATGGTATATTTTTGGACATTCACAAGGCCAGCACGTGTGCCCAGATACTGATCGAGCTGGTGGGAAATTCGCTCCTGCATGCATTTCCGGGAAAGAACAGCGGGACCATCAAGATAGGGATGTCCCGGAACGAGGATGAAGGATACGCCCTCACCATCGCCGATGACGGGATCGGGATCCGCACAGGCCGGGATGTTAAGGAGGCTCCCACCCTGGGGATGAGGCTGGTCGAGAATCTGGTCGCTCAGCTGGACGGGCACATGTCCGTAGACAACAGTCCGGGGACGAGGATCGCAATCCGGTTTCAGTGAGCAGACTATGAAAGCCAAGTTCAAACCCATCAACTGGAAGCTGAAGCAGAAGATCGTCTTCCACGTGCTCGTGATCGGCCTGATCTCGGTTTTCGGACTGACCGCGCTCTATGTCAACGCGGAAAAGGATCTGATCAAGACCCTGGCCAAGCAGAAGACCGAGCTGATAGGCTACATGATCGACTGCAACGTCCGGCATCAGATGATGAAAGGGGACACCGAGGCCATCCCCATTAACCTCGAGCGGTTGACCCAGTCCAGCATCATCAACCGGCTGCGCATCCTGGACCTGGACGGTGTGATCCTCAGCTCCTCCCAGAGGAGGGAGATCGGGACCACTCTGCCACCCGAAGAGAGAGCGGTCGTAAGGCAGCTCTTCACCGATCTGGATCCCACGGAACTCTTCACCATCAAACCCGTCTCCGGCATCAAGAGTTACATCGCCCTTGAAAACCGGTCCGAGTGCGCAGAGTGTCACAGGCAGGATGCCCCCTTCAACGGGATCCTCGAAGTCAAGCTGGATGAATCGATGGAGGTGGCACTGCTGCAGCGCAAACGCGATCAGGGAATCCTGATCGCCTTCACGACCCTTGCTCTACTCACCTTCGTCATCTTTCGCCTGTACGCAAGGGTGATCAATCGTCCCCTCCTCCAGCTCAAGGCTAGTATGCGGAAGGTGGAGGAAGGCGACCTGGACATCCGGCTGGAGGCGCAGAAGCTGGATGAATTCGGCGACCTGGCCAAAAGCTTCAGTGCCATGGTTTACAGGCTCAAGCTGGCCAATCAAGAGATCGAGGAGCTGCACGGGCGGCAGATTGAGAAGGCCGGCCACCTCGCTTCGCTGGGCGAGCTGGCTGCCGGGCTTGCGCATGAGATCAAGAATCCCATCGCCGGCATCAAGGGATCCCTCGAGATCATCCGGGACCGGACGCCGGAGGAGGACCCGCAGCGCGAGATATTCTCGGAGATCCTCAAGCAGACGGGAAAGATATTCCACATCATCCAGGATCTCCTCGATTACGCCAAGCCCAGAGAACTATCCATGCGACCAGCCGATCCCGATGCGTGTGTAAAGGAAGCCATAAACCTGGCCCGCGGATTGATAAAGGACAAAAACATACAATTCAATTTCAATGGGCTGTCCCAAGGCTTCACTGTCGTGTGCGATACCGACAAGCTGCAGGAGGTCATCCTCAATCTCCTCATGAACGGCATCGCTGCGATCGAGAAAAAAGGTGAGATCACGGTGGATCTGCACCAGGCACAGGACGGCCGCATCGAAGTGCACATCACGGACACGGGATCGGGTATCAAGCGAGAGCACATGGATCGTATTTTCCAGCCCTTCTTCACGACACGGAAGCAGGGAACCGGGCTGGGCCTCTCCATCTGCAAGCAGATCGTTGAGGCCCACAAAGGACACATCTCGGTGGAAAGCGCAGTCGGTGAAGGCACAACCTTTACGC
>JBGUED010000168.1:0-5805 GCA_041821525.1 Candidatus Aminicenantaceae bacterium
CGAGCGCAGCGTCGGCCACGACTTTCTCTACCCTTACGATCGGGACAAGTGACCCATGCCGATCCAGGAATCCTCGGCATCCTCGCGAGGCAGGCTTTACATCGTGGCCACTCCCATCGGAAACCTGGATGACCTGACATTCAGAGCCCTGCAGACCTTGCAGGATGTGGATGCCATCGCCTGTGAGGACACCCGACAGACCCGCAAGCTCCTCCACCGCTACAACCTTCGGAAACGTCTCCTGAGCTATTTCCAGCCGCGGGAAAAGCCCCAGGCAGAGGTCATCCTGGAGCTGCTCAAACAGGGAAGAGACGTGGCCCTTGTCTCAGACGCAGGCACACCGGGCATCTCAGATCCCGGATTCCCTTTGATCCAGCGGGCATTGGAGGAAGGCATCGAGATCGTCCCAATCCCCGGCGCATCCGCGCTGACGGCCGCACTGTGCGCGGCCGGGCTCCCTACCCACCGAGTCCTCTTCCTCGGATTTCCTCCCCCCAAACAGCAGGCGACCAGAACTCTCCTCCTTTCCCTGCAGGAAGAGGCTGCGACGCTGGTCTTCTATCTGCCGGCGCGGCGGCTGAGCCGCTTCCTGGAAGCCATCCAAGAGCAGCTGGGCTGCCGCCGGGTTGTGGTCGCCCGCGAGCTGACCAAGCTCCACGAAGAATTCCTCAGGGGTACGCCGGAAGAACTGCTGGAACAGCTGCAGGGCAGGACCGTTAAGGGGGAGGTGACACTGCTAATCGAAGGCCTTTCCCGAAAAAACAAGTCAAAAAAGAATCAAGAAGCATTATCCTCCGAGGCCAAGCCTCATCTGGACTAGAATAAAATCCGATTATAAGCAGGGGAAAAACTTGCTAAGGATTACTTGGCAGATGATCACTCAGATATTATATTGTCATTATACTCACATTTCATAAGGAGGTACAATGGCTATTATTCGTTGGGATCCATTCAGAGAGATGGTCACTCTTCGTGAGAAAATGAATCGACTTTTCGAAGATGCCGTGACCGGACAGAGAGAAGACAGGGATCTGATCTCGAGCACCTGGTCCCCGGCTGTAGATATCTACGAAACGGAGCACGAGATCGTGCTGACAGCAGAGCTTCCCGGGATCGAGGACAAGGACGTCGCAGTGAAGTTGGAAGACAACTCACTGACGCTCAAGGGCGAACGCCAGTTCGAAAAAGAGACAAAGGAAGAGAATTATCACCGGATCGAACGGTCCTATGGCTCTTTCTACAGGTCCTTCACCATTCCCCACTACGTGGATCAGGAAAAGATCAAGGCAGAGCATGAGCAAGGTGTGTTGAAGATCTTCCTGCCCAAAAAGCAGGAATCCAAATCCCGCGCGGTAAAGGTCGTCAAGCCTGAAAAAAAAGACCAGCCAATCGAAAAACAAGTCAAGAAGTAAAACCGATAAAAAAATGGCGCCTTCGGTGTACCACGCCGGAGGCGTTTTTTTTTGCCCCTGCCCTGTCTGTCAAGCCTGGGCCAGGGTGACGGCACGCACTTCCCGGGCTCCAGCTTCGATAAGAGTGCGGCTGCACTCCTGAAGTGTGGAGCCGGTGGTAAACACATCGTCCACCAGGATTACGATCTTGTCAGAAAATGTCACCTGGCCCTTGACGGCGAAGGCCCCTAGGAGATTATCCCGCCGAGACTCCCCTGTGAGCGATGTCTGAGGGAGGGCATCTCGCCGCTTTACGAGACGGTTTTTATGGAGCTGGATGCCAGAGAGAGCCGACAGCTCCTGCGCCAAGTATTCTGCCTGATTATATCCACGCTGCTTGTAACGGTGCGGATGCAGGGGCACCGGTACCAGGGCTTCTGCTTCCCACCAGAGACCTTCCTCATCTTTCAAGCTGGAGTAAAGGAACCGAGCCAGGTCCTTCCCCAGGACCCACAGCTTTTGGTACTTGAAGAGCAGGATGAGGTCCTTGGCCACTCCCCGGTATCGGCAGGCTGAGCGGTGACGGATGAAAAAGGGAGGAGTCTCAACGCAGGCCGGACACAGGTGTGAGGCCACGAATCCGGAATAGAACCGCCCGCAGCAAAGACAGTGGGCCGATGGTTCGGGCTGAAGGAGCTTCCAGCATTCCCCGCACACGAGCCGCTCTCCCGGCCTCTCGAGCAGGGCGGAGCAGATATGGCAAAACGAGGGGAAAAGGACCAGCTCGAAAAGTCTTACGAGCCCTGCTCTTCCTTTTCCTGACAGACTATACAATGCGGTGTCCAAGGAATCACGTCGAGTCTCTTCTTCCCGATACTTTTTCCACAGTCTTCACACAATCCGAATTCCGGAGTATCCAGGCGTTTCAGGGCCACATCGATCTTTACCAGCCGTTGCCTCTCAGCATTCGAAAGACTCAACAGGAATTCTTTGGTGTAGGAACTCTCTGCTTTGTCTCCCAGGTCCTGTGCTGTGCCTGTCTCGATTTCGAGGCTCTCGTTGTAAAACCCGCTCATTTTATCGACGATCGTCTTTTTCTTCTCGGTCAGCATCTTTCGGAAGTGGTCTTTTTCTCTCTTGTTCAATTTATCCCCCTTCATTTTGCGTAATTAAGTCCCTTTATGATGGTTAAGGCCCGGTAGATCTGCTCCAGCAGAACGATACGGGTCAGTTCGTGTGAGAAAGTCATACGTGACAGCGACAGCCGAACATCGGCTTTGTGCAGAAACCTGTCGGCCAGTCCGAGATACCCGCCCACCACAAAGCTGATCGCATGAGGTTGATCCATGGCCGTCTTATTTAAAAAGACGGCGAACTGACCTGAATCCATCTCACGTCCTTTATCAAAAAGACACACGATATAATCATCTTTAAGGTGTTTTTCAAGTCCTGAAGCCTCGATTTCCTTTATCTTCGCTTCCTGACTCTCCGGAATCCCTTTGGCTTCCCTGGTTTCGAAAAGATGGCAGCGCTCCAGGGAATTGATCCTTTTCAGGTAATGGGCCTGGAGTTCCCTCAGGGTTCCATTGCGGGTTTTTCCCGGCCACAATACCTTCAGCTGCATATGCGCCTGCTATCTCTCTCTTTTTAGGTGGTCCGTCACACCGGTTTTTTCCGTAAGAAAATAATGGCAAATCCGGAAAATGTCAACATCTATTTAGTTTTATTTATCTGGGAAAATCCTTTTCTGCTTTCGGGAAATCCACGCATTATCGCAAATCTTGGGGGAACAAATAGAAGCGGGCGACTTTTTAGGAGGGGGGAAAGAGCCGTTAAAACGAATGCTTGATCCCATCCCCCCAGAGTTTTTCCAGGGCATAGTAGGCTCTGGCCGTGGGGGAAAAAATATGGACGATAAAGTTGCCGTAATCCATGAGGATCCATTCGGCATGCTGCTTGCCCTCCACACTCAGCGGACGGGTATTGTTCTGTTTCAACTCCTGGTCCACGCCTTCGAAAATGGCCTGGTTCTGCTTGTTCGAGTTGCCGTGCATGATGACAAAATAGTCGGTGAACGAGGATATGCCCTGCAGATCGATGACGAGGATATCCTCGGCCTTCTTGTTCTCGGCCGCCTCGACACAGAGTTGGATCTCGGGGGGAAGGGTTTCTTGTTTGGTCATATAAAGTCCGTGCTCCTTGATGTATTCTCTCACAGGTTCCGCGGCCATACCAGCTATGGATGTGCCGGTTTTCAGGCGACTTCGGATTTCACTGGATGCGATGTCCAGGGCATCGATCTCCAGGAGAAATATGGCAGGTCCTTCACCGAGGGAGGGGGCTGCCCTGGAGACTTCACCGTCGCGAAGGATCACCATGCGGTCCTGGAGCTGTCCGCCCAGTACGGTCCGGGCCTCCTCTAGCGAGTAACCGGGACGGCTGATCACAATGAAGGAACAGCGGTCCAGGACCTTATTGTAATCCTTCCAGGTCGCGATCTCCAGGAACGCATCTATCCCGAGGATGAAGAACACCTCTGCTTCCGGCTGGCTTTCCTTGATCCGGTCCAGTGTATGAATGGAGTAAGAGGTGCCTTGAGCATCTATTTCTAGGGTTGAGGCCTCAAAACCTGGATCATCCGTTACCGCCAGCTGGACCATGTGAAAACGGTGCAGTGCGGAGGCTACATCCCGGCCTTCCTTGTGAGGCGGGATAAAAGAAGGAATGAACAGGATCCGGTTCAGCCGGCAGCGGCTCTTAACGATCCGCGCCGCCTGGACATGCCCCAGGTGGATGGGATTGAAAGTCCCCCCCAGGAGGCCCAGCCGCTGTTTGGTTTCGTTGGCAGCCATGGTCATCCAGCCAGTCCCAGCTCCGCTGCCATGGCCTGCACCAGCTCTTTGAGGCCTATCCGTTTTATGGCAGAGATCGAATAGAACGGGAGCCCCTCTCGATCCGCCAGGGACTCGAGCTCTTCCAAGCGCTGTGTCTCATCTCCCAAGAGGTCGATCTTGTTGGCCACCAGGATCTGAGGGCGTTCAATGAGGCTGGGGTCAAAGGCCTCCAGTTCCTTGATCACTGTGTTGTAATCCTCCACCGGGTCCCTCTCCGTATAGGGCGAGACGTCGACCAGGTGGATCAGAATCTTGGTTCGCTCCACGTGTTTGAGGAAACGGATTCCCAGGCCCTGGCCGAGGTGAGCGCCCTTGATAAGGCCTGGGATATCAGCGACCACGAAGCTCTGGGACTCATCATAATCCACTACACCCAGGTTGGGTATGAGCGTGGTAAAAGGATAATCCGCAATGACCGGTTTAGCGGCCGATATCCGGGAGATCAGGGTTGACTTGCCCACGTTGGGGAACCCGACCAGCCCCACGTCGGCGATGAGTTTCAGCTCCAGGACATACTCGCGCTCCTCCCCCGGTTTCCCCCCCTCGACGCGACGGGGCGCCTGATCGACGGAGGTGGCAAAGGATGCGTTGCCACGTCCTCCCATGCCTCCCTTGGCAGCTAAGAATCTCTGGTTGGGGGCCGTGAAGTCATGCAGCACAATGTCGCTGTCCAACTCCCGTACAATGGTGCCCACCGGAACCTGAAAAACGCGGTCCTGCCCTTTTTTCCCCTGTCGGTTGCTGCCTTCACCGTGGGCACCCCTCCGGGCTTTGATGTGGGGATGGAAGCGGAAGTAGGCTAGGGATTTGACGCTTGTGTCGGAGATGAAAACGATGCTGCCCCCTTCTCCCCCCCGGCCGCCGTCGGGACCGCCTCGAGGGACGTTCTTTTCCCGCCGGAAGCTCAGGCATCCGTTCCCGCCGCCTCCGGCATAAAAGGACACTTTGACCTGATCGACAAACATGCCTACCCTGTATTATTCATATCATACATCTATTTACCATTGGTCTGTTTACTAAGTTCTTCCACAATCATAAGTAATAAAAGATTTGCGGTGGCAGACCACAGCTTCATCCTTAGTGCCTCGCATCTGAGGCAACCTCGGATCGTGAATAATCCAGGGAAATTACACTATGACTGGGGAAGTACAGAGACAACTTTCCGTTTGGCCTTGGTTTCGAAAACCACCTGACCTGTGACCTTTGCGAACAGGGTGTCATCCCCGCCTCTGCCCACGTTGAGTCCAGGTTTGAAGGGTGTGCCTCGCTGGCGCACCAGGATAGACCCGGCGCTGACAATCTGTCCGCCGTGACGTTTTACGCCCAGACGCTTGGAGGCACTGTCCCTACCGTTCTTGGCACTTCCACCGGATTTTTTATGCGCCATGGTCTTACTCCTTTACCTCGCCAGCTGTCTTGGTGGTCTTGGCTGCAGGTTTGGGCGCGGTCTTGGGTTTGGCCGCGGTCTTGGGTTTGGCCGCGGTCTTGGGTTTGGCCGCGGTCTTGGGTTTGGCCTCGGC
>JBGUED010000169.1:0-5785 GCA_041821525.1 Candidatus Aminicenantaceae bacterium
CTTCCTCGACCTCCACACCCGGGAGCACGGTTACACCGAAGTCCTGCCACCGTTCATCGTCAGCCGTGAATCGCTCGTCGGCTCCGGCCAGCTGCCCAAGTTCGAGGAGGACCTCTTCAAGCTGCGCGGCTATCCCTGGTACTTGATCCCCACGGCCGAGGTCCCCCTGACAAACTTCTACCGGGACGAGATCCTCGAAGGGCCACTCCTGCCCCAGAGGTTCGTGGCCTACACACCCTGCTTCCGCTCCGAGGCAGGATCCTACGGCAAGGACATCCGGGGGCTCGTGAGGCAGCACCAGTTCAACAAGGTCGAGATGATGAGCTTTGTGCTGCCGGAAAACTCCTACGACGAGCTGGAGTTCATGACCCAGAACGCGGAGACCGTGCTCCAGCGCCTGGGGCTCCACTACCGTGTGATGGCGCTCAGTACCGGCGATCTGGGCTTTGCCGGGGCCAAGACCTACGACCTCGAGCTTTGGATGCCCAACCGCAACGCCTTTCTGGAGATCTCGTCCTGCACCAACTGTGAAGGTTTCCAGGCCCGGCGGGCTAACATCCGCTTCAAGAGAGAGCCCAAGGCCAAACCCGAGTTCCTGCACACCCTGAACGGCTCGGGTGTTGCCGTGGGCCGCACAGTGAGCGCCATCCTGGAGGGCTATCAACAGGCGGATGGGACCGTCATCATTCCCGAAGCACTCCGGCCCTACATGAACGACATGGAGCGCATCTCGGTTCCCAAAGTCTAGGACACAAATCGAATAAAAGAGAAGCAGCGTGCAGCGGGAGCGGTTCGAGCAACTGGTCGAAGAAGCACTGAGCTCTCTGCCCCGGTTCTTCCGCAAGCACCTGGAGAACATCTCTGTCATGGTGGACGACCAGCACCCGGATTCCCGCTACATCCTGGGCATCTATCACGGCGTGCCGTATCAGCACCGCGGCCCCTACTACGGGAATGTGGCCCCGGACGTCATCACCATCTATCAGAGACCCATAGAACATATCTGTTCCACCGAAGAGGAGATCCGGCGCAAGGTGCGCGAGGTCGTGGTTCACGAGGTGGGACACTATTTCGGGCTCACTGAGCCCCAGCTGCGCGAGATCGAGGCGATCGAGGAGGAATCATGACCACAGAATACCAGGGCATTTTTACAGCCCTCACCACCCCTTATGACCAGGACGAGATCGCTCCGGAACGATTGCGGGAGAACATCGAAAAATACAACCAGTGGGGCCTGGCCGGTTACGTGGTCGGCGGCTCCACCGGAGAGAACGTCCTCCTCACGGATGACGAATGCCTCAAACTGGTTGAGATAGCCCGGGAGGCCTCTGCCCCGGGGCGGAAGCTCATCGCAGGCACGGCCCGGGCCTCGGTGCGCCAGACCATTTCCTTCACCAACCAGGCTGCTGACCTGGGAGCGGACGCGGCCTTGATCGTCCTCCCTCACTACTACAAGGGGCTGATGTCGCCCGACGCTCTCAGGGCCTACTTCCTGTCTGTCGCAGACAAAGCTAAGATTCCGATCATCATCTACAGCATTCCCCAGAACACCGGGGTTACTCCTTCTCCGGGCTTGATCATCGAGCTCTCCCAACACTCCAATATCCTGGGGATCAAGGACAGCTCCGGCAACCTCACCCTGCTCCAAGAGGCGTATCCCTGCATGGCACCGGGCTCCATGTTCCTGCTGGGCGCAGGAAGTATCCTGCTCCCCGGCCTGCACCTAGGCGCCAGCGGAGGCATCCTCACCCTGGGGGCTGTGGCCCCGGAACTGTGCGTGCGGCTCTACGAACTGTTCCAGGCTGAGGATTGGGATAAGGGCTGGCACCTCCAGATGGATCTGGTGCCGCTCAACCAGGCCATCACCAAATACCATGGGGTGCCCGGGGCCAAACACGCCCTGGATCTGCGCGGTTATTACGGAGGCCCCTGCCGGCTGCCTCTGCTCCCCTTGGACGACCAAGCCAAACAAAAAATCCAAACCATCCTGGAGAAACTTCAACTCATCTGATGTGAGTGGTTTATTTAGTTCTTTGCGGAAACAATTTCTATCAGTTGCGGTCCCTAATTCTCAGAAGTTCCCATTGGAAAAAGGGGCAATTTAGATTCTTTGCGGCTCTAGAGTGGTTCAGATGCGAGGCTTGTCGGGCGATAAAAGTGGAAATAATTTCTATCATTTGAGGTCCGAGGTGCATCAGATGCAAGGATTCGAAGGTGAAGCTGTACTTTTAGTACCGCGAATCCCGAGACTACGAAGTAGATGATGTGCATTCGGGCCACAAATGATAGAAATTAGGACCGTGCACCCCACGTCGACAATACCTCCCCCGCGTTACCCATGCAGTTAGCTCGGGCAAGGCTTGTCTGCAGCACAAGGAGCCGTTCTGTTACCGCTGCTACCTCCCGGTCCTGACGGGGTTCACAGATGGTCCTTTGCACAGGGCCCATACCTTCAACACCACTTACATGAGCACGGGCCGGAAAAAGCACGGCCTCTGTGAGGAATTCAACCTCACTTTAGCGGATTGTGAGTTACAGGGCACCGCTAGCTCCCCATCTAGCACGGTCCGTATTGGCTAGTTAAGGGGTAAAACGAATCCCTATTATAGACTATTTGGAGGGTGATTAGAAGCGGCCGGAGATCCCCAGGCGGAAGCCCAGTCCGTCCCAAAAACCGATCTCGGCCCGCACGAGAAGATTGGGAGTGATCTCGGCCCGCGCCCCGAAGTTGAGTGAGATCAGGGGCAGGATGTTGGGGATGTTGAAATCTCCCTCTTCTTCCGCCTCCTTCAGGGTCAACGTCCCCCCACCGGAGATCGAGTAATCGGGACCCACCCAGTTGTACTTACCCTGATATTCCCAGCTGACGTGATCGGTCTTGTCATAATTCACGACGTCGCCGGACTGCTTCACCTTTCCGATGGAGGCCAGGCCTGCCGCCATGGAAAAGTAGGGCGTGACGCGCCAGCGCGGGACAAAGTCCCAGCGGAAGCTGAGAGTCGTGAACAGCGGCCTCAGGATGACCTCGCCGGTGCCGATGGCCTCGGCGTAACTCCCGTCATCATAGTTCTGCAGAGTACTGCCCTCGCCGTAGATGCGCATCGTCACCTTGTCAAAAGACAGGCCCACGCTGAAGGCCCCCAACCTGCCCTGCGGGTAATATCGCAGTTCCAGGCCGTAGTTGGGACCGTTGGAATCAAAGGTGAATTGGTCCACATAGGTCGTGGGCAGCAGGAAAGGATTCAGGTTCATGAGTTCGTCGTTTATCTCTTCACGGATCCGCTCTCCCAGCTCTTCGGACAAATCTTCTTCGAACTGGCTGATCAGGGGATTCAGCGTCCAGCGGCCGTAGTACAGCCCGATCTCAAACTTGCCGGAATCATCGATCACGGCGACAGAAGAGAGATCCAGGTCCTGATCTGCCTGCTGGCCTAAGAGGCCGGTGCCGGCAGCGAGTAATATCACGAAGAGAGCCACACAAACCTGTCCTGTTTTGCATGCTGTTCTTTTCATTTTCCTTATCGCCATCCTATCTCTATCCCTGGAGTTTGTCAACAAATCCGCCGGCCCAGACACACGGCACGCCCAGTGTCCTGGTAGTGTGACCACAGCACCCTGCGCGCTTATTTAGTCGCTCCGGGAGCCTTAAAATTGGGGGCCTTTCCAGGCCGCTCCCCCCTGTTCCCTCCTCCGGTGCGTGCGAGAGATTCATGGATTTATCCTCAATTCCAAAAGGAGCCTACGGGAGCAAGACCGGGTCCCTAAAAATAGCCTGTGTGTACCATCCTCATGGAATTATGGACGCGTCCAAGACACCAAGCCCCTTGACAGGTCCGCGGCTAAGTGATAATTAATTTTTGACTCTATTCCACAATCTTACCTAGGAGGACATCGCATGTTCAAGAAAACCCTGTTGACGGCGCTCGCGGCCCTGTTCTTTTTGGCCCTGGTCGTAAATGCCCAAACACCGCCTGAAGAATTCCTCGGCCACAAAGTGGGCGCCGATCGGAAACTGGCGGATTTTAACCAGATCACCGCCTATTTTCAGAAACTCGACTCCGAGTCGGAACGCATGCAGCTGCTGGAGATCGGGACATCTACCGAAGGCAAGACCATGTTCATGGCCGTGATCACCAGCGAAGAGAACATGGCCAAGCTGGACCGCTACCGGGAGATCACCCGCAGCCTCCGCGATGCCCGGGGACTGACCCCCGAGGCCGCCCGCGCCCTGGCAAAGGAAGGCAAATCCATCCTGCTCGTCACCTGCAGCCTGCACGCCTCCGAGATCGCCGCCTCCCAGATGTCCATGGAATTCGCCTACAACCTGGTCACCGGAAATACGCCCTTTGACGCAGACCAGGCCCTGAGCGATGTCATCGTGCTGCTGGTCCCCTCCCACAATCCGGATGGGAACATCATGGTCGCGGACTGGTACCGCAAATATCTGGGCACCGAATTCGAAGGGGCAAGCATGCCCTGGCTCTACCAGAAATACTCCGGCCACGACAACAACCGCGACTGGTTCATGTTCAACCTCCCGGAGACCCAGGCCGTCACCAAGGTCCTGTATCACGACTGGATCCCCCAGATACACATCGACGAGCACCAGATGGGCTCCACCGGGGCACGGCTCTTTGTCCCGCCCTTCATGGATCCTCCCGTGCCCACGGTTCATCCCCTGCTCTGGCGCGGAGTGGCTCTCTGCGGCATGAACATGGCCTATGATCTGCAGAAGAACGGCTTTTCGGGCGTTACCCATGGACGGTCCTACACTGGTTGGTGGATCGGCGCCTGCGACGACACATCCTGGCTCCACAACACCATCGGGCTGCTGAGCGAGATGGCCTCCGTGCAGACCGCCTCTCCCATTTACATCGATCCCTCTGAAGTGTCGGCGAGCTACATCGAGAAGCGCATGCAGTTCCCGGATCCCTGGCCGGGCGGCTGGTGGAGGCTGCGCGACCTGGTGGACTATGAGCTCACGCTTTCTATGAGCCTGGTCGAGACCGCCTGGCTCCACAAGGAAGACCTGCTCTTCAACTTCTACCAGATGTGCTCGGATGCCATCAACAAGCCAGGCAAGGGGCAGCCCTTCGCTTTCGTCATCCCCAAGGATCAGCGCGACCTCCCCACCACCCTGCGCTTCCTTGAGGTCATCAAGTTTGGCGGCGTGGAGATCCACCAGGCCAAGGAAGAATTCGTGGCCGATGGCAAGGTCTATCCGGCCGGATCGTTCGTGGTGCTGATGGCCCAGCCCTACAGGCCTTATGCGCAGGCACTCCTGGAAAAACAGGTGTACCCGGACCTGCGGGAGTACGCCGGAGGCCCCCCGATCCCGCCTTATGACAACGCGGGCTGGACCCTGCCTCTCCAGATGGGAGTCACCTGCGAACAGATCGACCGGCCCTTCAAGGCCGAGCTCCAAAAAATCGACGGCATCCCCAAGATTCTGGCAGATCCGATACCGGAAACAGCCAAGTACATCGTGCTGGATTCCAAGAAGAACGCCGCCTACTCCGTGGTTTTCGGGCTGATGAAAAACAAGCCGGTCGTCTACCGCTCCCAAGAAGGTATCAACGGGGACGGCTTCCACGCCTGTGTGGGAAGCTTCATCATCGAGAACTCTCCCCAGGTCCAGAAAAACCTGCCCGGCCTGCTCGAGGAGTGGAACCTCCAGGGATATGCTCTGGATGATGTCTCGGAGATCAAGAAATCGGCCCTGAAGAGACACCGCGTGGCGCTCTACCAATCCTGGCGTTCCAACATGGACGAGGGCTGGACACGC
>JBGUED010000170.1:0-5780 GCA_041821525.1 Candidatus Aminicenantaceae bacterium
ACTTTCTCCGTGAGCTCCGGCTTCCTGATCGAGGACGGCCGGCTCACCGTGCCGGTACGGCAGGCAACGCTGATCGGGAGCAACATCGACATCCTGGGAAAGATCTCCATGGTGGGCTCGGACCTGCAGTTCGGCCTGCAGACCGGGACCTGCGGCAAGGAAGGACAACACGCCCCGGTCACGGACGGCTGCCCCACACTCAAAATCGAGAGCATGACTGTGGGAGGCCAGCAATGATGACCTCAGACAAGGGTCAGGATGTCCTCCAGGACCTGGTCGAAGATCTGGTCACCTATGGCAGAAAACTGGGCGCAGATGAGGTCGAAGTCACCCTTCAGGAAGGCCATGAATTCGGTGTGGACGTACGTCTGGGAGAGATCGAGAACCTGGTGGATGCCGGATCCCGGTTCGTCACGATCAAGCTCATTCAGGATCGAAAGACCGCCTTCACCAGCTCGTCCGATCTGGGCCGTGCCACTCTCCACTCCCTGATCAAGAACGCTGTTGAGCGGGCAGCGCTCGGCAGCTCTGATGAATTCGCCGGCCTCCCGCCGCTGCCCCAGGATGCGGTCGATCCGCACACCCTGGAGCTCTTCGACCCGGCCCTGGCCGCGCTCGATTCGGAGACCAAGATCGGTCTGGCCCGCAAGACCGAGCAGATCGCCCTGGCGGATCAGCGGATCACCAACTCCCACGGCGCTGGTTTCGAGAATCGGGAGATTCGCACCATCCTGGCCAACTCCCTGGGCTTCTGCCGATCCTTCACCGAGACATACTGCAGCCTGGGTGTGGGGCTGCAGGCGGGAGTGACCGATGATCTGGTCGAGGGGTACTGGGGGTGCGCCAAGAGGCACTTTGCCGAACTTGACAAACCCGAGGAGATCGCTGCTCAGGCTGTCGCGCGCACGGTGCGGCAGTTGCAACCCCGCAAGATCAAGACGCAGGTGGTGCCCATATTGTTCGAGCCGGAAATGACGGCCTGGCTCTTGGGATTTCTGTTTTCCTGTGTGTCGGGAGTGGCCGTCTACAACCGTGCCACCTTCTTGATGGACAAACTGGGAGAACGCATAGCCTGCCCGGGCATAGAGGTTCGCGACAGCGGCCTTTTCCCCCGCCGGCTGGGCTCCTCCCCCTTCGATGATGATGGCGTCCCCTGTCGCGAGACCACGGTCCTGGACGATGGGATCTTGAGGAACTACCTGTGCAACACCTATGCGGCCCGCAAGCTCGGACTCGCCTCTACCGGCAATGCTTCGGGGAGCGGCGTGGGGCCCACGAATTTCTATCTCCAGGCCGGGGACACGTCACAAAGCGAAATGATCCGCCAGCTGGATCGGGGGATGATCCTCATCCGGGTCCTGGGGCACGGCCTGAACTCCATAACCGGGGACATCTCCCGGGGGGCATTCGGATTGTGGGTGGAAAATGGGGAGATCACCTACCCGGTCTCCGAGATCACTATCTCTGGAAACCTGAGGACCCTCCTGCAGAACATCATCCAGGTGGGAGACGACCTGCAATTCCGCAGCGCGGTGTGCGGCCCCTCCCTTCTGGTTGAAGGCCTCACCCTCTCCGGCCTCTAAATGAGCCGGAATTCCGGAATTATTAATAAAAATTGCTGATCTCAATCCAAATACTGAGAGATATCTATTTTAATCAGCAAATCTTACCCTGCGGGTGAGCCAATTTCATCTCATTTATTTCCTTGTGGCTGGTTCGCAGTAGTACACCACAGCTTCACCAACCACAATTCGTAACTGGGCGAACTTGACCCGTCAATAATCCCGGTATCTTATTTTTGAATAAGAACTAGCGTAATATCATTCTCAGTGAACGTGACGTGCTACAACCTCAAGGCCGGATTTATTTAGGAGGGGAGATTGCTGCAGCGACGAGGATGTGGCTCATGAGGCGTAGTTCAACTACGTCGATTGTGCCACGACAAAGTCGATGCGGTGATATCCGCTTATAAATTAATCCGGCTAGAATTTGTTGAAGTGGATGACCGAGGATAGCGTCCGCTTAGGAACATGCAGCCGGCCCGACTCGTCCTTCCAGTATTTCACTGAATCCGTCATGTCTTCTGCCACCGGCTCCTCCGCTGGATAACCCAACGCGATCACGGAATCCACTCGAAAGGAATCGGGGACAGCCAGGATGTCGTGAATCTTATCCTTGTCCACGGAAATGAGCCAGCATGTGCCGACCCCTTCCTCCCAGGCAGCCAGCAGCACGTTCTCGACCGCGGCCCCGGAATCCCACTCATACATCGTGTCGCGGATGGCGGTATTCACCAGGACAACCACGTAGGCGGTGGGCTCCTGGCCGGGCTTAGGATCGCCCTCAGGGGCGATGTAGGCCGCCCATTTCAAGCAGGGAAAGATCCGGCCGCACACCTCCCCGTCATCCACGACCACGAACTCTAGCGGCTGGCGGTTGGCTGCGGAGGGCGCCAGCCGGCCCGCATTGACCAGCCTTTCCAACATGGTTCTCGGCACCGGCTCGGACCTGTACTGCCTGACGGTACGGCGGGATACGATCACATCATATAAGGACATGGCTTAACCCTTCGCCAGTATGGTCTTCAGCTTATCGGCGTAAAGTTTCCCTTCCCGATCAGCGGTGACAAATTCGATCTGGTCCGGGGATCCGACGCCCAGTCCCAGCTCCGCCGCCCTCTTGATCTGCTCCTGCTCGAAAATCTTCGTCTCCATGATGGCCGGGTTGGATCCCAGCTCCTTGAGGACGGCCACGCCTACAGCGTCGACAGCCACACGGTCGCGGCCGGCCAGGAACACATTGGCCGTTTTCCGGGGTCCTTCCATGGGGCCCTTGTCCACAAAGGCCTCAATCCCGTCCAGCACGATCAGCTCGGGCTGATACACAGAGTTGATCTCAGCGATCATGCGGCGCTGATGCAGAGAACTGTGAAGTTCCCTCATCTGCTCGCGCGGCACCAGGCCCACGGACAGCTTCAAAGATAATGTAAAAACACCTCCGAATCCATGAGTCTTAAGGCAGCAGGTGGAAATGGTGTACTCGGATTCCAGGGCCTGACGGGCGAACATGAATCCGTCCTTCCAATGATTGCCTTCCGGATTCTGCGGCATCCAGTCACTCTGCGGAAGTTCGGAAAAGTTGAGAAGTTCGAATTCCAGTTCCTTGGCCAGATCGGGGATGCCCTTTGCGGTCAGCACTTCCGCTGTGGGCTGCGGTCCGCTGCGGTCACCCACCGTCACTGTCTTGGCGCCCTGGTCGTGTGCGGCCTTCACCAGCTCGCTCAGCACGTCGTTGTGGGTGGAACCGGGTGTGGGATCGGCGGTGTTGAAGTTGGGCTTGATGTAGACCTGCTTTCCTGTTATGGGGGCGTAATCGAAGAGCTTAAGGGCCTCCCTGACTCCAGTTTTCCGGTCGTCGGTCTTGATGAGCGCGACCTTAGAGACCTGGGTTGACGCGGCGCGGGGACGGCCCGCGAACTTCAGCGCAGGCAGGCCGATCAAACCCACCATGGATCCCTTCAGGAACGTGCGGCGGTTCAATCCCCTCAATTTTTGATTTGGACACATAGTCCCCTCCTTAGACGAGTTTAGCGAGCCAGAGGACAAAATCCGCCTCCGGCAGGGCGCCAGACATGCGCCCCCGTTCGGTTCCTTTCTGGATGACCAGAAAGCTAGGGACTCCCAAAATCCCGAAGGAGGCCCCCATCTCCGGATGTCTGTCCAGAGATATCTTGATAACCATGAGCTCTCCTTTGCGCCGCTCTGCCACTCCTGCTAGTATGGGCTCCATCCCCGCGCAGGGGGCGCAACTCTGGGAGTAAAATTCCACCAGGATGGGGATCGCGGAGTTCCGGAAGAGCTCGTGAGTCATCCCCGGCAGGGGCTCCAGGAGCCTTCCCGGATCCGGGAGCGGCCGCTTGCACTTCCCACAGATTACCGACTTGCCCTGGACACCTAGGGGGTAATAATTGGTCGTCCCGCAGCCGAGGCAGGATACCTTGACCTTCTCACTCATCTCGTACTCCATCTTCTATTGACAGGCATGTTTCGAGCACGGCAGAAATATAGCATACCGTCCTTCCCCGTACAAGCCGGTGTCCGAATTTCAGATCCGTCCCACGACTCATTGGTTATGGATTCTCAACTCTTGGTTGACCTGAACTAGGAAAAAGAGATAATTAATCAAGTTTGGCTATGGACAAGAAACAGCGGCTTCGTGAAGTAAGCGAGATCATCCACCTCTGGGTCAAGACCTTCGGCCTGATGAAGATCTTCACCGTTGAGCATGAGAACGTCCGTAAATTCACTTCCCAGCTCTTCGGAAAGCTCAAGGACTATTTGGAAAAGAACTTCAACCTCGAGATCGGGATTCAGGAGTTTTCCTTCACCTTTGATGGGAAATCCGTTTACGCCGACGAACAGTCCGGCAGCCTGCCCTTCTTCTTCTACAAAGACGGGATGGCAGCTCTCTATTTCAACCGGGGGCTGCGCAAGAAGGAGTTCTTCGAATTCCTCGAGATCGTTAAGCACGAATCACATCTCCCCCCCGAAGAAAGCGACATCGTCTCCGCTTTCTGGGAGCGGGACTTTGTCAACATCCGGTATTTCGCACCGGATGAATTCCTCGAGGCGCAGATCGGACTGGATGTGGAGGCGGTCGAGTACGTCGTGGACCGCGAGGAGCTATACAAGGGCCGGATCGATCTCCTGCCCGAGGATCAAAAGGCACTCTTCAACGGCGTGAGCCTCACGGAGAGCATCCTGGAAGCCGAAGCCGGCGCATTGGACACTGGTCAGGACGTAGACCAGGCAGAGGGCTCAGCCGAATCTGAGACCCTACTCAGCACGGCCGAAGACGAGGCCCTGCAGGAGATGCTGAACTCCTACCGGCAGACTTCGCTGGACGGCGAGCTCAACTCCCTGCTCCTGGAGATTCTCTACCTCGAAGAGGATTCCGCCAAGTTTGGCCGAACCCTCGACGCACTGCTGGAAAGCCATCAGCAGTATGTCACAGAAGGAGACTTCGCCCAGGCGGATGACATCCTGGTCTCCCTCAATGAACTGAAAGACAACCTGGCATCGGGCCAGGAGGAAAAACGGGATCAACTGGAGCGTTTCTGGGACAAGCTGCGGCAGAACCTTTCGCTGCCCGACATCCGGAATGCCTACGAACAGGCACGCGTGCACAACTATGCAGCGCTGTTCAGCTACCTGGGGCACATCGGACCCGATGCCCTTCCCCTGGTGGGATTCCTGTATTCGGAGACCAAATCGCCCCGCTACCAGAGTATGGCCAGAGACACCCTGAGAGAGTTGGGGAGATCGGCTCCCGAACATCTTCTGGACATGGCGCAGAACAGCCGCCCCGCGCTTACCCTGGAGATCATCGAGATCGTCAAGGAGCTGGCTGATCTCCGGATCTCACCCCGCCTGGCCGGCTTCCTGAACTCTCCGAACCCGGACATCCGCCAATCCACCATCCGGGCGCTGGGACAGCTTCGGGACCTCAGGTCCGTAAGGCTCCTATCCGCCTGCCTTCAGGACCCGGACGAGAGCATCCGAATCCTGGCCGTGCAGAGCCTGAAGGGCACAGAGGATGAGACCATCATCGGCCGTATCCTCGGCATGCTGAAAGAAAAGTCCTTTCACACCCTGAGCAGGGCTGAGAAGCAGACGCTTTTCGAATTCCTGGCCGACACCCGATCTCAGAGATCCCTGAATGCGCTGGGGTCCCTGATCCGGAAGGTGGGAAGATTCGCACGTCCCCGGGTGATCGAGACC
>JBGUED010000171.1:0-5780 GCA_041821525.1 Candidatus Aminicenantaceae bacterium
AGGTAGATACTCCGGCCTTGCCCCCTTCGGACTGGTCCCAGCGGCACTGCTCGGCCTGGATGTCCACGAGCTCCTCGCCCAGGCACAGAAGGCCGCCCGGGCGCATGCCCCCGCAGTGCCACCGGATCAAGCCCCGGGGGTGGTGCTGGGCGCGCTTCTGGGCGAGCTGGCCTGTGACCGCAACAAGCTCATGTTCCTGGCGTCGAGCTCCCTGACCGCCTTCCCCGCCTGGCTCGAACAGCTGATCGCCGAGAGCACCGGGAAAGACAACAGGGGCATCCTACCGGTCGCAGCAGGACTGTCTTCGGTAGATCAGGCGGGAGCTCCGGATTGCATCTATGTGTTTCTGTCCCTGGAGGGGGACGACCTCTCTACCCTGTCTCCATTTGCTGCCTCCCTGGAAAGGGCGGGGCATCCCGTGGTCCGCACGCACCTTCTTTCCCGCTATGAGATCGCGGCAGAGATGTACGCCTGGGAGGTCGCCACTGCCCTGGCTTCCTCTGTCTTGGGTGTCAATCCCTTTGACCAGCCCGATGTACAGCTGGCCAAGGAACTGGCAATCCGGGCCATGCAGGGGGAAGCGGGGGAGATCGAAGGGGAAGGGGACACGATTTTTGCATCACAGGCTGGACAGCTGGAACGATCTCTGCGAGAGCTGCTGAGCGGAGTCGAACCGGGAGGCTATTCTGCACTGCAGGCCTTTTTGCCGAGTTCGCGGGAGATCTCAAGCGCGCTGCTGGAGATCCAGGTGCGGCTGCAGACGATGACCGGCCTGGTTTGTACGCTGGGTTTCGGCCCCCGTTTCCTGCATTCCACCGGGCAGCTGCACAAGGGCGGCCCGGTGGGAGGTTTGTTCCTGCAGCTGGTGGACGAGCCGGCTCAGGACCTGCCGGTTCCCGAAACGGAATACAGCTTCGCCCGCATGATCGCCGCCCAGTCTCTGGGAGACCTGCATGCTCTGCGCCGGCGTGGACGCAGGGTTCTGAGGATTTCTCTGGGGAAGGATAGGGACATGGCGCTGGATCGCGTGCTCGCGGCTCTGGGTCGGATCCTTTCCGACCGCTAAGACGGCCCCGATCAATGATATCTCTATGAAATGAGATAGATCCCGGTACGCACGGATGAACGCGTCCGTGGGATCAAAACGCGTTGAAGAGCTTGAGTGCGATGAGCAGGATCCCCACACTCAGGACGATGCGGATGAACTTCTCTCCCCCCTTGACCGCGAAATGGGCGCCCCACCAACCGCCCAAGGCGTTGCCTGCCGCCAAGACGAGACCGAAGTGCCAGTTCACGTTTCCGGTAAAGGCGAAGACGGCCAGGGCGGCGATGGTGTAGATCAGGATGATGAAGACCTTGTGCATGTTGACCTTGACCAGGTTCACCTGCAGGAGGTGATACAGGGCGGCCATGAACAAAAATCCCACGCCGACCTGGATGAATCCTCCGTAGAAGCCGATGACGAACAGTGCCGGGTAGATCAGCCAACTGCGCTGGCCTTGCCGGCTGATTTTCTGGCTGTAGGAGCGGGAGAACAGCATAGAAACCACGATTAGGATCAGTACCGCTCCCAGGATGCGCTGAAAGGTTACGCCGGAGATGCGGGTGGCCAGGATGGCTCCCATCACGGCCCCCGGCAACGTAAACACGGCCAGGGTCAAGCTGGACTTGAGCTCGAAGACCTTGTTTTTCTGGAAGGAGCCCACAGCGGAGATATTCTGCAGAATCAGGGCGATCCTGTTTGTGCCATTGGCCACTGACCAATCGAGCCCCATGAAGTACAGGGCGGGCAGCGTGAGGCTGGATCCGCCGCCCGCGTTCACGTTGATAAAGCCGGCCACGGCGCCAACGCCGAACAGTAGGATCATGTGCAGCCAGTCCATCGCGCTTATCTCTCGGGTTGCGGAGTCTGCATGATACTGTACTCATGCTAAAAACTCAATCGCATAAGTAGTCCGGGAGGTTGTATTTTGGGGATGGTTGGTTTAGGATATCTGGACCGAGCCATGGAGCAAACCAAGACAAGAAAAGAGCTGCAGGACGAGATTACCAGGCTCAACAAGAAGATCCCCAGCCTGGAATCGGCTGTTGTGGAGCTCAAGCTGATCACCGAGTCCCTGCAGAAAAACGAGAGCAATCTCTTGGCTCTCCTGAGATCTATGGGGGACCTGGTCTTCGTGATCGGGTTGGATGGCAGCTTTGCCCGCTACTATCAGGATCCCAATCGGGATGACCTGTTTCTGCCTCCCAAACAATTCCTGGGGAAATCCGTCAGAGAGGTCTTCCCTGCCGAGCTGGCCGAGCTCTTCCAGAAGGCCATCAACGCAGTCGAAACCTACGGCCAGTCCCAGGCCTTTGATTTTTTTATGGCGATCAAAAACCGTGAGTTCTGGTTCAACGCAAGACTCTCCCTGTACAAACCGGCCTCGGGCGACTTTTTAGGCTATCTCTGCGAGATGCACAACATCACAGAACGCAAGCAGAGGGAAGAGGCGCTGCGTGAGAGCGAAGAGCGATTCCGGGCCGTGATGCAGCAAAGCATGCTGTGCATATTCCTGGCCGACGTTGACACACGTGTTATCCTGGATGCCAATCAGGCCATGCAGAAGCTGCTGGGATATTCCAGGGAAGAGATCTCCGGGCTCAGCCTCTACGATTTCATGGAAAAAGAAAAAGAGGATATCTACCGCAAGATCCTGAAGATCCTAAAAGAGCGGCCCCACTATATCGGCGAGCGACGGTTCCGCCGCAGAGACGGCACGGTCGTGGATGTGGAAATCAGCGTCAACCTGATCAGCTACCGGGGCAAGGAGGTTATGTGTGTGGTGGCGCGGGACATCTCACCCCGGCGGCTGGCAGAACGCCAGCTGATCCACACGGCCACGCACGATCCCCTGACCAACCTGGTCAATCGGCTTCTCCTGTATGACCGCCTGGCTCAGGAGCTGGCCCGGGCCCGAAGGCACAGCAAGAAGATCGCTGTGATCAACTTCGACCTCGACAGGTTCAAGCGGATCAACGATACGCTGGGGCACGGCGTAGGAGACCAACTGCTTAAGGCCGTTGGTTCGCGCTTAAAATCTCTCCTGCGCGAGTCGGATACCCTGGCGCGCATGGGAGGCGACGAATTTATGATCGTCCTGCCGGATATCAACCAGGAAGAGGACGTGGTCGGTATTGCAGAAAATATCCTGCAGACTCTACGCAAGCCCTTTGATCTGGAAAGCTTCAAAATCCCTATCACGGCCAGCGTGGGGATCGCTTTTTACCCTGACGACGGCAAGGATTCCGAGGCCTTGATGAAGGCGTCGGACCTGGCCATGTACGAGGCTAAAGGCCGGGGCGGAAACGTGTGCTACCGCTACAGCTCTGAGCTCAAGGCTAAAGCCCTCATCCCCGAATCCTGAGGGCTTCTTCTGAATTTCCCTTCGATCGATCTCCTGGGAGCGCAGAAGCACAAGTCCGCGTGACCGTGGCTGATCCGCATCTGATGGGCGGTTCCCGGAGGGAAGTGGCCTGCCCTGACCTCTTCAGGGGGACTACTGCCGGGAGGTGAGATCCTAAGGGGAATTTCACCCCTAAAGAGGATTGCCAACCCTGGAGGATCGTGACAGCATATCCGTATTCAAGAAAAAGCCCAAGCAGAAGCAGGCCCGACGTTGGGGCCGGTGCTTCGGCGAGGACAGAATATGAAAACCATGTCAGCATCACTACCGGGGAGGATGAAGGTCTTCTGGCAGACGGCGGCTCTGCTGCTCTGTTTGGCCGCCGGGCTTTCCGGTTTCTCTAAGAAACTCGAGGTGTCGACCCGAAATGCCAACATTTACAAGCAGCCGGATCTGAGCAGCTCGGTGATCGCGACTCTGGATAAAGGGGAGATCCTGATCCTGGCCAGCACACGGAAGTTCAAGAAAGAGTGGAACTACGTCTATTTTTCCTCACAGAACAACGGTGCCATGAAATCCGGATATATACGGGATTCAGAGGTCACCAAGCTCTATATCACCACACGTTCAAGTTCTTTTTCGAACGGCGGGGCTAATGGGGCGTCTCAATCCAAGCCCGAGACTTCCAACAACAGCGTGCACTGGGGCATGAAGAGTGCTGATCTCACAAAGCTGATCGGAGATCCGGTCGGTGTTCTGCCCCTCAACGGGGGAAAGGTCCTCCGCTACAAGCGGAGTGTCATGGAACGGGATTGCGGCATCGAGTACATATTCTCCCGGGACAGACTGGTGAAAACCCGCTATGTATTTCTTCAGGATCATCCTCAGAACAGCCTGTATATCGAAGATTACCATAAGCTCAACGACCAGTTCACACAGCAGTATGGGAAGCCGGATGAGGAAAGCAAGCTCTGGCATGAAGCGAGCATGAAGGACGAACCCAACCGTTGGGGCCAGGCCGTCAGCCTGGGTCATTTGAGCTACCGGACGCGCTGGCAGTTGGACCAGACCGAAGTCGTACTCAGCCTGGCTGGATCAGATAGACACATCTCGCTGGAACTGCTGTATTCCACGAACAAAACGCCCTGACTCGGGAGGATTATTCGGCCCCATCCCAGCAGAAGGTACAGACCCTCTCTTTGGGCAGCCCAATGGCCTCCACCAGGTCGTCCAGGCGCTGGTACTTTAGTGTAGTCAGGTTGAGCCTTTGAGCGATAGCTTGGACCATGTCATGATATTCGCTTGAATCCGGGTCAGAAAACCGGCTCAGGTCCCCTGGATCTTCTCCCTCCATTTCCCTTATCGCCTTGCGTGCGGCCAGGTCCATTTCGGAGCGTGACCTGGAGAAGTTGAGAAATTTGCAGCCGTACACCAGCGGCGGACAGGCCGGCCTCATGTGCACTTCTTTGGCACCGGATTCCAGCAAACGCTTGATGGTGTCCTGGAGCTGGGTGCCGCGCACGATGGAATCCTCACAAAAGAGGAGCCTCTGGCCTTCGATCAGTTCGCGGACCGGGATGAGCTTCATCTTGGCAACCGTGTCTCGTATGCGTTGGTCCTGGGGCATGAAGCTGCGGGGCCAGGTGGGTGTGTATTTGACGAACGGCCTCTGAAACGCGATGCCTGACTCCCCGGCGTATCCGAGGCCGTGTCCTGTGCCGGAATCCGGGATCCCGGCCACCAGGTCGATGAGCACATCGTCCTTGCGCGCCAGGGTGGCACCGCAGCGGTAACGGACTGCCTCGACATTGATGCCCTCATAGCTCGAGGCGGGGTAGCCGTAGTAGACCCAGAGGAAGCTGCAGATCTGCATCCGGTCTCCCGGTGGGACTCTCTGTTCGTATCCGTCCGCATCGAAAAAAACGATCTCGCCCGGCCCGAGGAAGTGTTCGATGGAATAGTCCAGGTTAGGGAAGGCACAGGTCTCCAAAGTTGCGGCCATGGCTCCCTCTTTTTTGCCAAGGATCACAGGGGTGCGTCCCAGCCGGTCCCGCGCTGCATATATTCCCTGGTCGGTGAGGAGGAGCAGGGAGCAGGATCCTTCGATCGATTCCTGGACCGAGCGGATCCCGTCCTCGAAGGTGGGCTGGCGGCTAATCAAGGCTGCCACCAATTCCGTGGGATTGATCTCTCCTCCGATCATTTCCGCGAAGTGGTGTGAATCCTGGCGGAAAAGCTGGTCGGTCAGCTCGGCAGCGTTTTTTATCACACTTACCGTGACGATCGCAAAATCACCCAGCTGGGAGCGGATCAAGAGGGGCTGGTCTTCATAATCGCTGATGATCCCGATGCCGGAAGGACCGGACATTTTTGTGATGTCAGTCTCGAACTTGG
>JBGUED010000172.1:0-5772 GCA_041821525.1 Candidatus Aminicenantaceae bacterium
CACTGGCCTCGCCCCTGGGGGGCCACCTGGTCACCGGACATATCGACGGAGTGGGCAGGGTCCGGGATGTCTCACCCCGGAGCGGCGGGAAGCGGATCGCGGTCGCCTTTCCGCCGGAGCTGAAAGCATTCTTCGTTCCCAAAGGATCGGTGGCTCTGGATGGAGTCAGCCTGACAATCGCCTCTCTTTCCGCGTCGGTTCTGGGAGTGGAGGCCATACCCATCACACTGGATCATACCCATCTCGGCCACTGGAGGCCGGGGCGGGAGGTCAATATCGAGTGTGACATAATCGGCAAATATGTGTATAATTGGACGGTCAAATCCTGATCCGAAGTTAGGTTAGAAAGGTAAATACGATGTCTGCTACCACGGGCGTAGCTTCCATAGAAGACGCCATCAAGACAGTCAAGGCTGGCAAACTGATCATCATTGTAGACGACGAGGACCGCGAGAACGAAGGCGATCTGATGGTCGCCGCAGAAAACATCACCCCGGATATCATAAACTTCATGGCCATGCACGGCCGCGGACTCATCTGCCTGTCCCTGACACGAGAACGCGCCCGGAAGCTGGAGCTTCCCCTCATGGTGACGGACAACACAGCCCAGTTTCAGACCGCCTTCACGGTCTCCATCGACGCCAAGGAGGGCACTACCACGGGAATCTCCGCCTATGACCGGGCCAAGACCATCCTGACCGCCATCGATCCCGAAACCAGGCCCGCAGACCTGGCGAGGCCCGGACACATTTTCCCTCTCGAAGCCGCAGAGGGCGGAGTCCTGAAAAGGGCCGGGCAGACAGAAGCCTCAGTGGACATCGCACGCCTGGCTGGCCTGGACACGGCCGGTGTCATTTGCGAGATCATGAACGACGACGGGACTATGTCCCGTATGCCCGACCTGGAGGCCTTCAGCCAGACTTACGACATCCCCATCATCACCATCGCGGACCTCATCAAATACCGCATGCAGCACGAGATTCTGATCCAGAAGATCGAGGAGGCAGATCTGCCGACCAAATACGGCCATTTTAAGATCATTGCGTATGAGGACACCATCCGCGGCGAACAGCACGTGGCGCTGGTCAAGGGGGATCTCAATCCGTCCGAGCCCACCTTGGTCCGGGCCCATTCCCAGTGCCTGACTGGAGACACCTTCGGCTCGGCCCGCTGTGATTGTGGGGATCAGTTGAGCCGTTCCATGGAAATCATCGAAAAGGAAGGCACGGGCGTCATCCTCTACATTCTGAACCATGAGGGCCGGGGCATTGGGCTGGCCAATAAGATCAAGGCCTATGCCATTCAGGACCAGGGGAGCGATACGGTGGAGGCCAACGAGAAGCTGGGATTCAAGCCCGATCACCGCGATTACGGCCTAGGGGCCCAGATCCTGGTTTCCCTGGATGTCACCAAGCTGCGGCTCATCACCAACAATCCCCGCAAGTTCATCGGCCTGGCCGGATACGGATTGGAGATCGTAGAGCGTGTGCCTCTCGAGATTCCGCCCTGCGAGGAGAACAGACGCTATCTGAAGACCAAGAAAGATAAAATGGGCCACCTCCTGGAGATGGTCTAGACACGGCAGCCTGTCATGACAAAAGCAGCCCCTCCGGAATCGAAGATGGAGGCCCCCGCCCGCGAGGCCGTGGAGAAGATCAAGTCCACCAGTGAAACCCGGGCCCGACTCAAACTCTTACAGGACCTCATAAAGATCCCGGATCCATGGGTAAGTGATGTACTGCTGGACTGCCTCGATGAAGCCAACGAGACGATCCGCGACCTCATCATCAAGTCCCTGAGCGAACGCGAGGACCTCGACCTGGGACGTGTTTACCTGAGGCTCACAGCCTTGCACTGGTACGTCAAGAGCGGGAGCCTCCGCATCCTGGGATTCAGGAGAGATCCCCTATCCGTCAAGAGGATAGAGGCCATACTGACCGATCCCAACACGGACGTCCGGATGCAGGCGGCATGGGCGCTGGGGGAGATCGGCGGGGATGAGTCTCTGGCCCTGCTGGCCCGTCTGGCCAAGGACCGCAACAATTTTGTCCGCATGTCCGCAGAGAGGGCGCTGCAGAAGGCCTCTGATCTCAAATTCACCTGAGTTGGGTCATTCATAATGAATGTCGACATCTCCTAACAAAACACCCCTATAACATCAACATTCATTACCCTTCGGGCGTGCCGATCTCACCTCATCTACTTCGTTGCGTTCGGTTCGCGGTGGAAGACCACAGCTTCACCTAACGACGCCTCGTATCCATGACAACCTCGCCCCGTGAATGACCCAACTCCCAACATGGTCATTCATAATGAATGTCGACATCTCCTAACAAAACACCCCTATAACATCAACATTCATTACCCTTCGGGTCGGAGATCAGGAATCTCGGGAGAGGATGAAGGTCACAGGACCGTCGTTTATGAGGAGGACGTCCATCATGGCCCCGAAAACGCCGGTAGCCACCTCCACACCCTTTGCCTGCAGGCGCTCAACAAAATAATCGAACAGGGCAGCCGCACTCTGGGGAGCCTCTGCGCGGTCAAAACTGGGTCGGCGGCCCTTGCGGATACTCCCTGCCAAGGTGAACTGGGAGACCGCCAACACTCCGCCCCCGATATCGAGGAGAGACAAGTTCATCTTCCCGGCGGGATCGGGGAATATGCGGAGTTCGACTATTTTCTGGGCCAAATAATCGGCGGCCGCCTCAGTATCTCCCTTCTCCACACCCACGAGCAGACACAAGCCGCGGCCTATCCGGCCTACGGTCTTCTGTTCTACGCTCACAGACGCCTCTTTGACCCGCTGCAGCACGATCTTCATGTCTCATCTCCCTCCGCGGCCCGGTCTTTTTTGGAGAGCACATCCCTGATGCGCAAGACCTCGTCCCGGCTGAAGATCAGGTTGAGCCCCATGTAGACGGCGATTCCAACCAGGATGGTGGCCAGGAGGATCCCGATCTTTGCCAGGATGGCCGCCGCATTGAAAGGGAACTGAAGAAAGAAGACGCGGATCACGGCTGCCATGGCCGCAGAGAAAAGCGCCGCCTTCAAGGCAAAGAGCAGCGTGTTCCGTTTTGGTATGGGCCCGATCTTCCTCTCCAGCAGGAAGTAAAGGCATATGAAATTAATCAGGGAAGAGACAGCCAGAGCCAGGGCGATTCCGGCCACCCGCAGGGGCCCCATCAACCACAGCGAGCACGCAATATATATGAAAGTGATGAAGAAGGCCACCTTCACGGGAGTCTTGGTGTCCTTCAAAGCGAAGAATGCCGGGGCCACCACCTTCACTCCGGAGAGGGCGGGAATCGCCAGGGCAAAGTAGAAGAGGCAGGACGCTGTCATTTCCGTAGACTGGGTGCTGAACCGGCCATACTGGAAAAGGACCTGGACGATGGGCCGGTGCAGGATAACAAGGCCCACGGTGGCAGGGAAGGTGACAAAGGTGATCATCTTCAATGAGAACTGCAGTGTACGCTTCATCTCGGGGAGGTTCTTCCGAGCTGCGAGATCTGAAAGGGTGGGGAGCAGGGCGATGGACAGGGCGATGGAAAACAGGCCCAGGGTCAACTCCTGTATGCGGGAGGAGTAGTACAACGAAGACACGCTCCCCTGCTCCAGGGTGGAAGCGATCATTCGGCTGATGGTGACGTTGATCTGGTAGATCCCTGCCCCGAAGATCCCCGGTATAATCAGGCGCCCCACCTTGCGCACCGCCGGGTGTGTAAAGGACAAAAGAGGCGTGAAACGCATGCCCTGCCGCCACACATAGGGGATCTGGAAGGCCAGCTGCAGGATCCCGCCCACGATAACCCCCCCCGCAAACACATAGGCCGGCTCATCCACACGGCCGGCCAACAGGGCAGCTCCGGTTATGATGGCGAGATTGAAGAGCACCGGAGTGAAGGCGGGGACAAAAAATTTATGGAACGAGTTGAGGACGGCCATGACCAGGGCTGCCAGGCTGACCAGGAATATATAGGGAAACATGATCCTGGTGAGGACAACGGTCAACTCCAGCTTTCCCGGGACCTCGGCATAATCGCCTGCCAGGAGGCGTACCAGGAGAGGAGACAGCAGGACCCCCAGCAAAGTAAGGGCAGCCATGATCAGGGTCAGATCAAAGAAAAAGGCGTTGGCAAAGCGCCACAGCTTGTCCCTTGTCTCCCGGTTCTTGATCTGCGAGAAAACAGGGATGAAGGCCGCAGTCATGGCACCTTCAGCAGTCAGGCGGCGGAGCAAATTCGGGATGAGGAATGCGATGGTGAACGCATCCATCCCCTTGCCGGTCCCCATATAGTAAGCCTGGAGCAGATCCCGGATATAGCCCAAAATCCGGCTAAGGAAGGTGGGGGCCGATACCGCCAGAGTCGAACGCAGCAGCCTGCGGTTCCCCCCTATGTCTGGTTTCATGTTTGCGCTGCTCTCCTGGCAAAATGTCCGATGAATGGACAGATCCTTAGTCTACCATAAAATGCCTGGAGTTTCGTACACTCTCGTTCCTCATAACAAACGAGCGGGATGGGTAGTGGGCTGGAGAGCTGGTGTGGGAACCTAGGAGGGGCCGGACAGCCGGGACCACCGGGACCGGATGGCTTGACTTAAATTATAAAATAGCTTATTATGCGTGTTCCATTTGAAGAGGAGACTATTATGGCGCAACACAAGTCCGCTATACGCCAGTGGAGGCGGAGTCTGCGAAGGAACGCGATCAACAGAAGGAACAAGTCTACCCTGCGGACCCAGATCAAACACTTGAGGGCTGCCATCGAAAAGAAAGACAATGAAGCGGCCCAGACCTTGCTTTCCAAGACATTTTCCAGCATAGATGTTTCCATAAAAAAGGGCACCATCCACAGGAACACGGGTGACCGGTACAAATCCCGGCTCAGCCGCCAGGTGGAAATGATCAAGCCCGCAACGTCCAAATAAACCTGTTAATCTTCCCTTCCCCGCTGACAGACCGGGGGAAAAGTCCGTATCAGAGGTGATGATCGCTTGAGGTGGTAGGTACGGAGGGGGCCCAGTCACCGGCGGTTTGGAGCGCGGCCGTATTTCCTAATCCAGCAGTACTCGAATAAAAATCCTTCCATCAGGGTAGGGAAAGTCAGTGATGTGTTTTTGAGCTTGAAGTCCACATCTCCCAGGCTGTCCAGGATGTGCCGGAGATTGGGCCATGCTATTCCCTCGGCCAGGGAGAACAGCCCGCGAAACTGCCGTTCATAAAGCCCCTGGAAAGATTCCTTGATCTGAGGCTTAATCTCCCGGAAGATGGCCTTCCGGTCCTTTGTTCCTTCCTTCAACCTGAGTTTTGCCAGGAGGACATCCCGAAAAAAGCCCGATACGAGCGCCAGGATACGGAGGGGGTGGATGCTGTCCTGCTCCAGGAGTTTGTGCAGGATTAGCAGACACTGCCGGTAATCCGCCCTTTCCAGGTGCTCGGAGAGCTCCCACTCTACATATGACTTGATCCAGCCTGAAACCTGGTCGACATCCTCATCCGAAATACGCTCCTGGTCTCCTGCAAAGGTCGTGATCTTTTCCACCTCGTTGTCCAGAAACCGAAGATCGCTCCCCACCAACTCCACCAACCGCGCGACGGCGTCCGGGGACGGGTTCTTTCCCCTGATCTGAAAACGCCTCCCGACCCAGGATGCCAGATTCTGTCCCTTGAGCGGCCGCATTTCCTCGACCCGCACGGCCCGTGCGGACAACCCGCCGAAGAATTTGATGAGGGGGGAGCCCCCCCGGATCTTACCGGGAAAGATCATC
>JBGUED010000173.1:0-5767 GCA_041821525.1 Candidatus Aminicenantaceae bacterium
CTCGAGGCATTCTGGAGAGCCGTTCGCACAACCTTGGTGGGATCGAGCACGCCGCCCTTGACGAGGTCCTGGTACTTCTCGGTCAGGGCATTGAAGCCGAAATCTTTTTCTTTCTGTTCCTTGACCTTCTCCACGATGATGGAGCCCTCTTGTCCGGCGTTGTGGGCGATCTGACGCAGCGGCTCTTCCACCGCGCGCTTGATGATGTTCACGCCGATCTGCATATCTCCGTCCAGCTTGAGCTCGCCCAGGGCCTTCTGGCTGCGCAGCAGGGCCACGCCGCCGCCAGGGACAATTCCTTCCTCGACCGCGGCCTTGGTGGCGTGCATGGCATCTTCCACGCGGGCCTTCTTCTCTTTGAGCTCGGTCTCGGTGGCAGCCCCGACTTTGATGAGGGCGACGCCTCCGACCATCTTGGCCAGCCTCTCCTGGAGCTTTTCGCGGTCATAATCCGAGGAGGTATCCTCGATCTGGGTCCGGATCTGCTTGATGCGGGCCTTGACCTCATCTCCGCTGCCTTTGCCCTCGACGATGGTGGTGTTGTCCTTGTCGATCATGATCCGCTTGGCCTTGCCGAGGTCCTTGAGGGTCACGTTCTCGAGCTTGATGCCGAGATCCTCGCTGACGACGGTGCCACCGGTAAGGATGGCGATGTCCTCCAGCATGGCCTTGCGGCGGTCACCGAAACCGGGCGCCTTGACCGCGACGCACTGGAAGGTGCCCTTGAGCTTGTTGACGACCAGGGTGGCGAGGGCCTCGCCTTCCACATCCTCGGCAATGACCATGAGGGGGCGGCCCATCTTGGCGATGTTCTCGAGCAGGGGCAGGAACTCGCGCAGGTTGCTGATCTTCTTCTCGTACAGCAGGATCACGGGATGCTCGAGCACCACCTCCATGCGGTCCGGATCTGTGATGAAGTAGGGAGACAGGTAGCCGCGATCGAACTGCATGCCCTCCACGATCTCCATGGTGGTGTCCAGTCCCTTGGCCTCTTCTACGGAGATGACGCCGTCCTTGCCGACCTTGTCCATGGCCTCAGCGATGATCGTGCCGATGGAGAAGTCGTTGTTGGCGGAGATGGCGCCGACTTGGGCAATCATCTCGCCGCTGACTTCGCGGCTCAGATCTTTGAGCCCGCTCACAATCACTTCGACGGCCTTGTCGATCCCCTTCTTGATCAGGGTGGGATTGGCGCCAGCCGTGACATATTTGATCCCTTCAGCATAGATGATCTGGGCCAGGACCGTGGCGGTCGTGGTCCCGTCTCCGGCCACATCGGAAGTCTTGGAAGCGACTTCCTTGACCAGCTGGGCACCCATGTTCTCGATGGGATCCTCCAGCTCTAACTCCTTGGCCACAGTCACACCGTCTTTGGTGCTGGTGGGGGAGCCGAACTTTTTATCCAGTATGATGTTCTTGCCCCGGGGGCCGAGGGTCTCTTTGACCACGTTGCTCAGCGTATTCACACCCCGCAGCAAAGCCTGTCGGGCTTCGTCGCCTAAGGTTATCTGTTTTGCCATTTTTGATTTCTCCTTGATACAGTAATGTTAGATTAGGAGATCTTTGCTAAGATCTCTTCTTCGCGCACGATCACGTGCTCTACATCATCGACCATCACATCGGTGCCGCTGAACTTTCCGATCAGGACCCTGTCACCGGCTTTGATCTCGAGAGGGATGATCTTGTCGCCATCGATTCGGCTCTTGCCGACTGCGATCACGTCCGCTTCCAAGGGTTTTTCCTTGGCAGTGTCCGGGATGATGATCCCGCCCTTGACCACTTCTTGCTCTTCGTGCCGTTTGAGCAGCACTCTGTCATACAAAGGTGTAACTTTCATGATTGATACCTCCTTTTAAGATTATTACTGATTAGCAGTTAAGATGTACGAGTGCTAATATAAAGGATATTTCCCCCGTTGTCAAGCGCGAATTGGAAAAAATTAGCAGACTGGCAAATTGAGTGCTAATTCACCAGATCCCTGGCCCGGCCGCGGGGTTCAGCTAATCCAGTTCCAGAGATTTGCACAGGTTGTGCAGGGTATTGCGGTGGACTCCCAGGGCTTTGGCCATCCGGGTCTTGTTGCCGTTGTATTTTTTAGAGGCGGTCAGGATGTAGAGCTTTTCAAACTCCCTCAGGGCGTCTCGGAGAGGCAATTCGTTCTCGACCAGTTCCTTGGCCAGCAGTTTCATCTTGGCGTTGATCGTCAGCTGTTCATATTCGCGTGACATCCTCCCCCTCCTTACCAAAGACATCCTCGTAGGCCGTGGAAAACGCCTCCTTCAATTCCTCGGGGATGAGATCGATGATGCCCCGGGTCACCTCTAAGCAGGGCGGGGCCAGGACCGAATTTTTCAGCGCATCACCGTTGACCGGAAATACCAGCATGGCAAAGACCAGGATCCCGCAGATCAGGGCGCCCTTGAGCAGCCCCAGGGCAGCGCCCAGGATATGATTGAGGAACTTGAGCGGCCCCTTGATGGCTTTCGAGAACATCCGTCCGATCAGCCAGCCTGCGATCAGCACCGCAACAAAGATCAGGATGAATCCCAGGAAACCGGACACGGCCGGATCCTTGATCAGGGTTCTGAATGCGCTTGCCACCACAGAGTAGAACGCCAGCGCCAGGATGAGCCCTACCAACACAGCCAGGATCCCGACGACCTGCCGCACGAGGCCTTTTAGGATCCCCAGAATAAGGGCGGTCACCAGTATGAGCAAGAGGACGATATCCAACCAATTGAAAACCATCTACGGCCTCCGTCCCTCGAGTTCTTCGACCATCGTGTACTGCCCCTCCCGCAACGACCCGAACGGAATATGGGGCTTGATGCTGCCGTGGAAGTCCGAACCGGTGGTGGCGACCAGGTCGAATTCCCCGGCCAGGGCGAGGTACATCCGCGCCTGTTCCTCATCATGATAGGAGGTGTAAACCTCCAGGCCCTGCAGCCCCTTGGCTTTGAGCGCGTGGAGGTCCTCCCGGGTCACCTGCTGGAAGGCGGCCCCGGGATGGGCCAGGACCGGAACTCCCTTCATGGCCGGCGCCTCCTCCAGCACCTCGAGCAGGTTGACATTGCGGCGCGGCACAAAGGCCGGACGGCCTTCCATGAAATAGTCCCGGTAAAAGGCATAGGGAGCGAGTTGGGCCTTATCCGCCTGGAAATAGCGGTCGAAAGCCGGATCCCCGCTCTCCGCGGCCTTGCGCAGCACGACCTGGGCGATGGTCACCCCCAGGGGTGCGAAGGGAGCCGACTCAGCCTGCACTTCCTCCCAGGTCAGATCGAATCCCAGTTCGCGGAGCCTGGCGACACGCGCCCGCGCCTCGAGGTGGCGCCTCTCCCTGAGCGTCTCGATGAGTGACTCGAGCAGGGGGGAATCCCAGTCGACGAAGGGAAGCAGCAGGTGGAACTCACGCCCCTCGTACAGGGTGGTCAGCTCGATACTGGGTATGACCTCCACTCCCTCTTCTTTCCCCAGGCGTATGGCCTCGGGGTAGGCGGCAGTGGTGTCATGATCGGTTATGGCGATGGCGGCCAGGTCCGCCTCCCGTGCCATGCGCAAGAGTCGGTGGACAGAAACATCTCCGTCGCTGCTCTTGTGGGAATGGATATGCAGGTCGACACAACCGGACATTACAGCTCGTCTTTCCCGGTCAGCAGCATGAAGATCTCCCGGTAGCGCAGCGCGGTCTGCTCGATGATGGAATCCGGGAGCTCAGGAGGATCTGACTGCTTATCCCAGTCCGTGCCCTCGAGATAATCCCGGACGAACTGTTTATCCAGGCTGGGCTGCGATCTTCCGGGAGCATAGGTCGAAACCGGCCAGAAACGAGAGGAATCCGGTGTGAAGATCTCATCCACCAGCATGATCTCGCCCTCGTAGATCCCGAACTCGAACTTGGTGTCCGCGATGATGATACCCTTGGACAGGGCATGCAGCGAGGCCTTCTGATAGAGTTCGATGCTGATCCTCTTGATCTTTTGGGCCAGCTCCGTCCCGACCAGTTTCTGCATCTCCTTGAAGGAGATATTGATATCGTGCCCTTCTTCCGCCTTGGTGGCCGGTGTAAAGATGACCTCCTCCAGGCGATCTCCCTGTTCGAGACCGTGGGGCAGCCGGACACCGCTGGTCTTGCCGCTGGCCAGGTAGTCCTTCCAGCCGGATCCGGCCAGGTATCCCCGGACCACACACTCCACCGGAAAGACCTCGGTCCTTTTCGCCAGCATCGACCTTTTATCCAGCAACGGGGCGTATTTCTGCAGTGGAGAGGGATACTCATCCACCTCGGTGCTTACCATGTGATTGGGGCAGATGAGCGAGGTGTACTCAAACCAGAACCGGGAGATTTGAGTCAGGACCTTGCCCTTATCCGGGATGAGCGAGGGCAGCACATAATCAAAGGCGGAGATCCGGTCGGAAGCCACGATGAGCAGGTGGTCCTCCACCTCATAGACCTCGCGGACCTTTCCCTTTTTAAAAAGCTTCAATTCCGGGATGTTGGTGTCGGACAGGTTGTCGTTCATAGCCACCTCAAATCCGATTTCGGGACATGAAATTTCAGGAATCAGGGACACCGTCCGATGAAATTCAGGAGCCTCCCTGCCTCGTGATCGTCCCGCCTGTAAGAGTATAGGTTTTTTTCACAGTGCGTGCAACAGCTAATGGGAAATATATTGGCCTCCCTGAGACCTGCGCCGCGAAGTTGATGCAGGTTGGCGGTCCTGAGGTCAAAGAGATATTTTCCCGGGGTATCCCGGAGCGGCAGGATCACGTCCGCGGGATAGCCTCTGTCCGCAAAGGTGCGCCGGACATCTTCACCGACCTCATAACAGGCAGGGCCAATGCAGGGTCCCAGGGCCGCCGTCAGTTCGGAGGCCGCGGAACCGAACCTCTTCTGCAGGGAACGCACGACCTTCCGCAGGATCTCCAGTCCGGTTCCCCGCCATCCACAGTGGACCGCGGCCACCACACCCCTCTTTGAGTCTGAGATGAGCACGGGCAGGCAGTCGGCGGTCCGGATCACCAGCAGGATTCCACTCCGGTCCGTCACCAGGGCGTCCCCTGCCTCCGGATCTCCTGGGGGAAAGCCGGTCAGAATATGAGCGACATCCGAGTGCTTTTGATCGAGAAAGACGCTTCGCATGCCCCGTCGAGCAGCCTGCGCTTCCAGAACAGAACGGCTCAGTCCCCGGGTTCCGAAGCCATGCCAGACCTCAGACCCGTCGACAAATTCGGGTAGGGAGAGGTAAAGATCCCCGTGGATCGCACCCATGGTGAATCACTCCGGGGAAGTGAGGGCCTCGAAATTGAAATGGCGGTAGTGTTCGATCACATCCTGGATCAGGGCCGACTTCTCTATTTTCAGGACATCTCGAGGGGCGGTCTTCTCCATGAAGGGCAGTTCGGTTTCCTGGAAAGGGCTGGATCTGTTCTTCCGCCCCCGCACCTTCAGCTGCAGAGTCAGTTCCAGGGAATTCTTCGGGAGCCGGATGATGAACTGGAAGTTATCGATGCGCGACTTTTGGAAAAAAATGTGGAATGCCATGGTGCTGCCCCGCTGTCGCTTGACCGAGGTCCGGATGCTGTACGGCTTCAATTCCTCTTCCAGGCTTTCGAACGCCGGCTCGGCGATGAATTCACAAAACTGGTTAAAATTATCTCTGGCCTCCTGCTTGTTTTCCTGGAGAATGCGCAGTTCCTCGAAATAATTTGCCAGGTTCAGTTTCCAATCGACCATCAGGGATTTCCTCAGGGTTTTGCTTCGGCGTCT
>JBGUED010000174.1:0-5758 GCA_041821525.1 Candidatus Aminicenantaceae bacterium
TCGGCGTTCCAGCCGATCCAGACCCTCAAGGACCGTTCTCCAACCGGGACCGGGGGGGCGGCAGTGAGGAAAGGCTTGATCGTGGTGCAGTTCGCCATCTCGGTGTGCCTCATCATATGCACTCTGGTCGTAGGGAGCCAGTTGCGGTTTATCCAGAACCGGGACCTGGGGCTCGACAGGGATCATGTGCTCTATTTCTGGAACAATCCGCTCCTGATGCCTAAATTCGATACCTTTCGCAGCAACTTGCTTGCGCTGCCCGGTGTCCGGCATGTGACCGCGGCGGCGCAGCTCCCCACCCAGGTGGGGGAGAATATCAGCATGGACTGGGAGGGGAACCCGAGCGATGAGTTGCTGTCGGTGGATTACACCGTGGTTGATTATGATTTTTTTAAGACGTTCGACATCCCCGTTGTACAGGGGAGGGGTTTTTCCCGCGAATTCCCCACCGACGTGTCCTCGGCCTGTGTGATCAACGAGGCCGCGGTGCAGCGCATGGGGCTCGAAGACCCCTTGGGGGCCAGGCTCTATCTGGCGCATCCGGCCTGGAAGGAGTCGTTCCGTGAGGTCCGCGTGATCGGTGTGGTCAAAGATTTTCATGCTCGCTCCCTTCACACGGCCATCCGTCCCTTTGCCTTCCGCATGTACAAGCCCTGGACCAGCTATGCCTTTGTCAAGATTGAGGGGACGCAGACCCAGGCGACTCTGGAAAGGATCCAGTCCGCTTACGAGGAGGCCGCTCCGGGTTTCCCTTTCAGCTACGAATTCCTGAGCGAAGTAGTGAAGCGGCAGTACCTGCCGGAACAGCGGCTCGGGAGCCTGTTCAATGTCTTCAGCCTGCTGTCGGTTATTATCGCCTGCTTGGGGCTGTTCGGTTTGGCGTCCTACACGACCGCACAAAAGACCAAGGAGATCGGCATCCGCAAGGTACTCGGTGCGTCGGTCACGGGAATCGTACGTCTGACGGCGCGGGATTTCATCAAGTGGATCGCGCTGGCCAACGTGATCGCGTGGCCTTTGGCTTACTTTGGTATGCACCTGTGGCTGCGGGACTTTGCATACAAGGTGCGCATCGGCCCTCTGTGGTTCGTTTTCGCCGGTGTGCTGACGCTGCTGATTGCTCTGATAACAGTCAGTTTCCATGCCTTCCGGGCCGCCCTCTCCAATCCTGTCGACTCCCTCCGCTATGAATAGTATCTTCCGGTTTGGGGACGGACCATGAAATGTTACAGATATTAAACAAGATAGACCCTAATTGCCCCCATTTTTAAGCCGTATTTGCCGATTTTTAGGGGTAAAAAAGACCAATCTAGCATTTCATGGGGTCCAAGTAATAGACGGCCTGCCGGGAAATAATCTCTAATATGGCCCTTTTTGGGGAAAAAACAGGAAAATAAGACCGAAAAAACACAATAAATAGGGTCTAACTTCAATTAAATCAGTAAGATTTCATGGTCCGTCCCCAAAAAGGGTACCAAAAAGGATATAAAGCCTGTAGGATAAGTAGTATAATAAATGTAGCGATACCAAGTGGGAGGTAGGAAAGTGAAGAGCTTAGTGACAATGCTGGCCCTGACTGCCTTTGTAATGTTGGGCTGTGCTCGGAGTGAAGGAAGGTATAAAATGGAAACCAAGGATACCAAGACCATAGATCAGGAAAACCTGGCGAAGGCCACTTTTGCCGGAGGATGCTTTTGGTGCATGGAGCCTCCATTTGAGAAGCTGGAGGGTGTGGTCGATGTAACCTCCGGCTATACTGGAGGGCATACGGCGAATCCGACATATGAGGAGGTCTCAACCGGCAGGACCGGCCATGTGGAAGCCAATCAGATCCTCTACAATCCCTCCAGAATAAGCTATTCCGAACTGCTTGAAGTGTTCTGGAGGAACATCGACCCCACGGATGAATATGGACAGTTCGTAGATCGGGGGCCTCAGTACGCCACAGCGGTATTTTACCATGATGCGGAACAGAAGCGCCTGGCAGAGGAGTCCCGGGATCGGCTGCAGCAGTCGGGCCGGTTCGACCGTCCGATCGTGACCGAGATCCAGGAATATCAGGAGTTCTTCGAGGCCGAAGCCTATCATCAGGACTACCACCAGACATACACAACACGATACACCGACTATCGGTCCGCGTCGGGCAGGGACCGCTTCATCGACAAGGCCTGGAAAGATGAGAAAGAAAAGAATGATGTAGAAAAACCAGCGGAGGCAGGCACCGATTCCGATGAGGCGGTGAGGGAATATGAAAAGCCCACCGCTGAGGAGCTTAGTTGCAGCCTGACCCCCCTTCAGTTCGAGGTGACCCAAAGAGAAGGAACCGAGGTCGCTTTCCGCAACGCCTACTGGGATAACAAGCGCGAGGGCATCTATGTTGACATCGTTTCGGGGGAGCCACTCTTCAGCTCGCTGGACAAGTACCCGTCCGGTTCAGGCTGGCCCAGTTTTACGCGGCCCCTGGAACCCGACAATCTCGTGGAGAAGAGCGACCGCCAGCTCCGGGAAATCCGAACTGAATTGCGCAGTAAACGCGCCGATTCTCACTTGGGGCACGTGTTTCCCGACGGGCCCAGGCCCTCCAGGCTCCGCTACTGTATCAATTCCGCGGCTCTCCGCTTCGTTCCCAAGGAGGACCTCGTCAAAGAGGGATACGGCGAATATCTGGAGTTGTTCGAGATAAAATGATCCCGGTCCTGATGGCCCGGTCCTTATGAATCGGCTTCGTCCGGCTCTGCCCCCTCCGGCTCAGTCTTATCCGGCACTGATTCGTCAGAGGAGTCTTCTTCCTGGCTGCCTTCCTCCGAATCGATCTTGACGAATTCCTGCTTGAATTCCTCGGGATCGACTTCCAGCAACTCGTACACCCGCTCGACGATCTTGGACATGTCCAGCGGCTTGGGGAAAAAATCATCGGCGCCGCAGCTCTTGGCCTCGTTCGGCCCAAAGGAGCCCTTGTACACGCCCGTCATCATGATGACCTTGGTCTGAAAAAGTTCCGGTGTCGTCTTGATGATCTTGCAGACATCCAGGCCATGGATCTTGGGTATGAGGAAATCACAGATGACCAGGTCGGGGCGCTCCTTCTTGGCGATGTCGCTGCCTTCTTCGCCGTCCTTGGCGCTGTAGACCCAGAAACCCTGCAGGATCAGGGTCTTCTCCAGCATTGCCCGTATGGTCCGGTCATCATCAATGATCAGAATTTTTTTACCCATACGATCCCTTACATGTCAAATCGCTCCGTCCATCTGTCTTCTTCATACCATATTCAAACACGGAGTTCAATCCTGCCTTTGATTAAATATACAATCTCTTGACACGGTTTTGACATCCTCTTAACAACATCTGCCGCCACTTGCCTTATCAATAGTATTGATGTTTGAATTCATATGCGGAGGAGGCAAAGCCTGTGGATCAGGAATTTTTGAGCTGTGCAAGAAATGCCTGGAATCGGGGGCGATCACGGAGGGAATCGAGGTCCGGATCGTTTTCGAGCCAGGCCTTGGGCAGGCTGCCGAACAGGCGGGCTCTTTCCAGGCAGGAGATGGCCTTGTCCGCTCGCCCCAGCATTGCGAAATTGCAGGCACAGGCATAGAGGGTCATGGGCTCTTCCGGGGTGGCAGCAAAGGAGCGCTCCACCCAGTCAAGAGCCTGCTGCTTCTCTCCCAGGTGGTTGAGGGCCCCGGCCCCGAAGCTCAAGGCTCGGGCGTCATCGGGAAAGAGCTCAAGGTAGGCCTCGGCTCGCTGCAGGCTTAGACGGAACGCGTTGTGGGCGTCCATGTACCGTTCGAGATCTGTGCAGATCATGCCCAGAAGATAGGGCGAGGTGAAGTCGTCCGGTCTCTGTTCCGTGGCCTGACCGGCCAGGCGGGCGGCCTTCTCATACTTCCCCTGTGAGAAACAGTTGCGCGCATAAAAATATGAGGCCTCGTAGAGGTCCGGGTGCAGGCGCAGTGCCGTGTCGAACTCCTGGTCGGCTTCCAACCGCTTCCTCTGGAGCGAAAGGACCATGCCCCGGGCAACATGGGATTCGGCCAGGTCGGCATCCAGCGCCAGAGCCCTCCGGCTCGTGGTTTCAGCCTCCTTCAGGTTGGTGTCGCTGGCATTGAACCAGCTGTAGAGGAATGCGTAACAGTAGCACGCCCAGGCAAAGGCCGCGGCGAATCCCGGGTCCAGGGAGCTGGCGTGCAGAAAATGGGACAGGGCGCGTTCGATACTCTTGCGCTGGAAGAGGTAGAAATGCCTTCGCCCCTGCAGGAGATGGTCGTAGGCCTCGATATTCTCGGTGGGCGCTGTGGCAATGGCCTGCTTTTCCTGCTCGGAGAGCACGACCTGGAGGGCGGCGGCGATCTGCTCGGCGATCTCCGACTGGACGGCGAATACATCCTTGACCTCACGGTCGAAGGTTTCGGACCAGAGATGGTATCCGTCCTCGCTGTTAATGAGCTGGGCCGTGACTCGCAGTTTGTCACCGGACTTCCGGACGCTGCCCTCCACCACCGTCCGAACGTTCAGTTCTTCCCCGACGCGGCGGATGTCCTGGGAATGATCCTTATACAGAGATGAAGTCGTGCGCGAGATGACGTGCAGGCCCCCGATCTTGACGAGCGAGTTGATGAGCTCGTCGGCCAGTCCGTCGCTGAAGTATTCGTTCTTTTTGTCCCGGCTCATATTGGTGAAGGGCAGCACCGCCACCGAGGCGGGGTGCACGTCCTTCTTCCGGAATCCCCCTTTCGAGATCTCGTCGAGCCGTTCGATAATGTCTTCCATGGACTGGATGCGGTCTTCGGGCTCCTTTTCCAGGCACTGCAGGATGATCTGCTGCAGCTGCTCCGGCACGCCCTGCTGGTAATCATCCAGCGGTGGGGGCGTGTCATAGAGCACAGCGGCGGCCGTTTCCACCGGTGTCCTCCGGAAGAACAGGCGCCTGCCGGTGAGCATCTCCCATTGGACACAGCCGAAGGCGAAGATGTCGCTGCGGGAGTCGGCGAACTCGCTCCGAATTTGTTCCGGCGCCATGTACGCCACGGTCCCGGCAAAGCCTTCAGAGAAGCTATGCTGAGTCAAGGTGGTCGCCTGGTCCCCATCGTCGCCTTTGCGGCGTCGTGTCTGGGTATGGGCCAGCCCGAAATCCAGGATCTTGACGTCTTCGCTCTCGGTGAGGAATAGGTTGTGCGGCTTGATGTCCCTGTGGACGATGCCCTTCCCGTGGGCGGCGGCCAGGCCGAAGGCGATGGCCCGTGAAATGTGAAAGGTTTCGTTCCAGGGGATCGGTCCCTTCTCGACACGCTCAGCCAGGGTCTCGCCCTGGAGGTACTCCATAACGGCATAGGTGCGGCCGCGCCAGGAGCCGATGTCGAACAGGATCCGGATGTTGGGGTGGGAGAGTGAGGCGACTTTCTTGTTCTCCTCCTGAAACCGCTTCAGAGCCAGCGGGTCTCGGGAGAGATGGTCGGGCAGGACCTTGATGGCCACGCTGCGTTCCAGGCGGGAGTCCTTGGCCAGGTAGACCTCGCCCATGCCGCCTTCTCCGATCTTGGCGACGATCTCGTACGGGCCGAGCTTAATCCCTTCCCGCAGCGCCATGATAGATCATCCACTTCATACTAATTATACGCCCTTCCCCGGCAATAGATTCAGAGAATCTATATATAGCGTATTATGTCCGGCTTTGCAATCCTCTGCCGGAGGCGGATCAGATTCCCAGGGGAGGCTTTGCCCACCGGAAGTTAAACAAAATCCCGAGTCTGCCGTATAT
>JBGUED010000175.1:0-5742 GCA_041821525.1 Candidatus Aminicenantaceae bacterium
AGGCGGCGGTGCGCTCTTCGACCTGGGCTGCCACACGGTGGACATAATGCGCTGGTTTATGGGCAAGCCCAAGAGCGTGGTGGCCAAGATCAACACGTTCTCCGATACCTATGACATCGATGACAACTCCGTGATCGTGGTGGAGCACGACGAGCAGACGATCCGAGCGGCGGATCATATCCTGGACCTGGGGCCCGGAGCCGGGGAAAAGGGCGGGGACAAGGTGGCCGAGGGAGATCTGCCGCACATCCTGCTCAGCGAGTCATCCCTGACCTCCCAGTATTTAACCGGACGCAAGACCATACCCATTCCTCCCCGGAGGCGAGTACCCGCAGGCTGGCTCACGGTCGAAGGGGCGAGGGAGCACAACCTGAAGGACATCGATGTTCGCTTCCCCCTCTCGGTTATGACGGTCGTCACCGGAGTCTCCGGATCCGGAAAGAGCACTCTGGTCTATGACATCCTCTACCGACATCTGGCCGAGCTCCTGCACAAGGCTCAGCACCGCTCTGGAGAACACCGCCGCATCCGGGGTACGGATCGGATCGACAAGGTCATCTCCGTTGACCAGAAGCCCATCGGCCGCACTCCCCGTTCCAACCCGGCCACATTTACCGGACTGTTCACCCCCCTGCGGCAGCTCTTCGCCCGTTCTCAGGAGTCGCGTATCCGGGGATATACGGCCAGTCGGTTCAGCTTTAATCTCGCAGGAGGGCGCTGCGAAGAGTGTCAGGGCGCCGGAGCCCGTAAGATCGAGATGCACTTCCTGCCCGATGTGTTCGTTACCTGTGACCGCTGCCGGGGTGCCCGCTACAACAAAGAGACGCTGGCCGTACGCTTCAAGGGACAGAACATCGCCGATTATCTGGCTATGACCGTGGACGAGGCCTATGCCGCGCTCAAGGCCCATCCCGCGCTGCGCAAGAAGCTCGGCCTTCTCAAGCAGGTAGGACTCGGCTACCTGCGGTTGGGCCAGCCCGCGCCTACCCTCTCGGGAGGGGAGGCCCAGCGCATCAAACTCACCAAGGAACTGAGCCGAACCGACACAGGACGGACGCTCTATCTGCTGGACGAGCCGACCACAGGCTTGCATTTCGATGATGTGAGGAAGCTGCTGGACGTCCTGTCCGAGCTGGTGGAACTGGGAAACACGGTGATTATCATTGAACATAACCTTGAAGTTATCAAATATTCCGACTATATTATCGACTTGGGCCCGGAAGGCGGCGAGCGGGGCGGCTTTGTGGTCGCATCCGGCACACCGGAGGAGATATGTCGAGAGGGCACATCTCATACCGGGCGGTATCTACGCGAAGTCCTCGCTGCGGCGGGACATGACCATACATAGACATAATGCAAAAGGAGAAAACATGAGAACCAAATGCCTGAGGATTTTAAGCCTTGCGGTTCTGCTCTGGGGACTATCCGGCGGCCTGATCGCCCAGGAAGACGCCCCGAGCGGGATTACGACCAAAGACCTGGATGTCTTTTCCTGGCGCCACATCGGGCCCTGGACGTTTTCGGGGCGGATCACGGACTTTGCGGCCCCATCCGGTCAGAGCCGGATCTATTATGTGGCCACGGCCAGCGGTGGGCTCTGGAAGACTGACGACGGGGGCATCAGCTTCAAGTCCCTCTTCGATCAGTACGGCAACATGAGCATCGGCAATGTCGAGGTCGCGGCTTCCGATCACAACATCGTTTACATGGGGACAGGAGAGGCCATGCATGCCCGGTCCAGCTCCCACGGAAACGGGATGTGGAAATCCACAGACGCCGGGAAAACCTGGACTCATATCGGCCTGGAGGAGAGCCACTACATTCCCAAGATCGCCATCGATTTCAAGGATCCCGACGTCGTGTACGTGGCGGCCGAGGGAAAGCTCTACAGCAACAACATGGACTGCCAGCGCGGCCTGTACAAGACCACCGACGGCGGCCAGACCTGGGACCTGGTGCTGGATCTCAAGGATCGGGGCGTGGGAGACTTTGTCATCGATCCCCGCAACTCCGACATCGTGATCGCGGGTGGCTACAAGACCTTTCGCCGGGCCTGGACCTTCATCGACCGCCAGCCCGGGAACCACTTCTATAAGACCACCGATGGCGGCCAGACCTGGAAGCAGCTCGCCGGCGGGCTGCCGCAGGGCATCAAGAGCGGCTGGAGCGGCATCACCATCTACCCGGATATCGTTTACATCCGCTACGACGAAGAGGTTAACCTTGGATTGAGGGAACGGGCAGGCTCCGCCAATTTCAACGCGCGGCGCCTGTTCCAAGATGGCTGGGGCCTGAAAAAACTGGAGGCCTTCAAGATCAACAAGGACATCGCCAAGCTGGTGGAATTCGAGCCTATCGAATTCGAGGAGGCCGAGGACTTGGTCGAAAAACTCAATGAGATAGTCAAGGACCAGGAATTTATGTCCAAGCTCGAGGTCAACCTGGCTGCCCTCAACAAAAAGGCCCGACAGGAGTACAAGGACAAGGACGATATCCTGGAGAGCATAGACGAGATCGAGAAGATCATCCAGGCCTACCATACCGCGGCCCAGGGGGATATCGAGGAGGACAGCGAGGAAGCCAAGGTCCAGAACGCTCGCATGGAGGCCATGAACCGCCACATCCTGGAGATCATCTACGCAGAGGTTTTTCAGATACAGCAGCCGATCAAGAAATCCGGCGTGATCTATCGTTCAGATGACCTGGGTGAGACCTGGCAGCGCATGACCGAGTACAAGCAGTCCGGGGGCAGCGCCCAGGTGAACGACATCGAGGCCGGTTATGCCGGTCGCATGGAGGTGGATCCCAACGATGAGAACGTTCTCTACGCGGTGGAGACCATCCAGAAGATATCCCTGGACGGCGGCAAGACTTTCAAGAACGCCCCCTGGTTCGGTAACGGCAAGTGCCATGTGGACGTGCGCGGCATCTGGATCGATCCCCTCGATTCCAACCACATCCTGTGCGGCAATGACGGCGGCGTGTCCCAGACCTGGAACGGAGGCAAGAACTGGTCCCAGAAGGAGACCATCAGCGCCCAGCAGTTCTACGACGTCTCCGTGGACAACGAGATGCCCTACAACGTCATGGGCGGAACCCAGGACAACGGCTGCTGGATCGGCCCTTCCCGGAACCGCAATCAGTACGGCGTGTTCCCGGCCGACTGGACCTACCTTCCCTCGGGAGATGGCTACTATGTGGTGCGGGACTGGTGGAACCCTGAGTGGATCTACTTCGAGAGCCAGTTCGGGCGCTCCAACCGGATGAACCTCAAAACCGGCGAGATGATCAGCCTTTCGGTGCGCAACACTCCCGAGGAAAACGAGGCCGGTAAGGCTCCTCAGCGCTACCAGTGGGATTCCCCCATCCACCTCTCTCCCCACAATCCCGGCATTGTCTACGTCTGCTCACAGCACGTGCACATGTCCAAGAGCCGGGGAGAGCCGGGGACCTGGGAGACCATCAGCCCCGACCTCTCGCGCAACGACCAGGCTCGGATCGAAGAGTCCAAGCTCACCAACCTGCAGTATGCCACGGTTTACACATTTGCCGAGTCTCCGGTAAAACCGGGCGTGTTCTGGGCTGGGACCGATGACGGAAACCTCCAGCTCAGCCGGGACGGGGGAGACACCTGGACCAACATCACCTTCAATTTCTACGATACCAAGGGCAAGCCCAAGAAGAACATCCAGGGTGAGCTCATCCCCTTTGACCGCTGGGTCACGAGAGTAGAGCCTTCGGCCCACGATCTGGAAACCTGCTACGTGACCTGGTCGGGCTACCGCACGCACGATGAGGACAATTCCTACGTCTTTATGACCACCGACTTCGGTAAGACCTGGAGTGACCTCAGTGGCGGCATGATGAATCCGGTGCGGGACATCGAAGAAGATCCAGACAACCCCGATGTGCTCTACCTGGCCACGGACTACGGCCTGTTAGTCACCTTTGACAGGGGCAGCCGGTGGATCAACATATCGGACAAGGCGCCGGATGTGATCATGATGGACCTGGATATCCAAAAACGTGAGCGTGACCTGGCCGTCGCCACCTATGGACGGGGATTTTATATCGTCGACATCTATCCCTTCAAGGAGATGAAACCGGAGGTGTTCGAGGCGGCCGCCTACCTGTTCGAGCCCCAGCGCACGGTCAAGTGGAACATGCTGGAACGGCGGGGCCAGAGCTACGGTGAATTCGCCAAGGCAAATAATCCGCCGGTGGGATCCGATATCTACTACTACATCGGGACCAAGGCCAAAAAAGTGACGATCGTGGTCAAGGACCTGGCCGGGGAGATCATGCGGGAGATCCGGGGATCCGGCGATCCGGGCCTGAAAAAGGTGTCCTGGAACCTGCGTAAGACCGTCCAGCAGGCGGAGGGACAGCAGGCCCGCCGCAGGCGGGGAGCGCCCCTGGTGGATGCAGGACTGTACAAGGTAACGCTAATGGTGGACGACGAGGAGGTGGCCACCAAGGACCTCAAGGTCATCACCGACCCCATCATGAACTGAATTTTGGGGATCAGGTTTTAGGGATTCCACTAATTGGGGCGCCCGGGTCTGTGCCGGCTGTCCGTTCTTAGAGCTGCTAAAACCTGATTCCCACACTCTCCTGATTTCCAAACCTAACGGTTTGGTATATAATTGAACGAATCGGATGGACGGATGAGTTTCACTGATATAACCGGAAACGCGCGCATCAAAAAGATCCTGGGCAAGGCGCTGCAGCGGGGCCGTATGCCCAATTCGCTGCTTTTCTCTGGGCCCCAGGGGGTGGGCAAGATCGACATGGCCTATGTGGTGGCCAAGGCCCTCAACTGCCTGGATCGGGAAGACGACGCCTGCGAGACCTGTTCGTCCTGTGTGGCCATCAACAAGGGCATCTTCCCGGATGTCATGCGGCTCACACCGGAAAAGGAAGTCCTGAAGATCGATCAGATGCGGATTTTAAAGGAGGCGGCCTATCTCAAACCCATGATCGGGCGGAAGCGGGTCTTCATCGTGGACTCAGCGGAAACCATGAACCGGGAGGCCTCCAATTCCCTCCTGAAGATACTGGAGGAGCCTCCCTTATTTTCCCACATCATCCTGATCACATCTAATCCGTTCGTCATCCTCCCCACGGTCAAATCCCGTTGCCAGGTCATGAGTTTTTCTCCGGTGTCCAGGGACGACATCGTCCGGTGCCTGATCGAACATAATTTTACTGAGGAAAAGGCCCATATCCTCTCGCTCCTGGTCCGGGGTAACCTGAAGCAGGCCATGCACATGGATTGGGAGGAGGTCAGGTCCAAGAGAGATGAAACCTGGCAGCTCTTCCTCACCTTCCTGCATAGAAAACCCCTGGCCTCGTTCTTCAAGGAGTTCTCGGCGCGGAGCCGGGATGCCGCCGAGGAGGAGATGCGCCCCACCCTGGAGCTGCTGGTCTCGTTCAGCCGGGATCTTATCCTGATCAAGGAAAATGCCGACTCCGGGCTGCTGTTCAATCCCGATTTTGAATCGCTCCTGAGAGACGAGGCCGCCTCTGTCCGGACCGGGCAGGTGCTGGTGCTGCTGGACCAAGTGGAGAAATGGCTCCTAATGCTGCAAAGGAACATGAACATCAAGCTGTTCATGAGTTCCATGATCGTCGACGCTATGGAAAGTCACAATGTCTGATACATTATGCGTGTATTCACAACGAACGGGAAAGGTCTTCCGGGCTGAAAAAGAGACGTACGACCTGCAGACCGGAGATCGC
>JBGUED010000176.1:0-5740 GCA_041821525.1 Candidatus Aminicenantaceae bacterium
CCTCCGCTTCCTACGGCGAATCCACTGTCCATGCCAACGCCAACAATGACCAGCACACCTTCCTCTACCTGGTCGACCAGATCTTCGACGATCCCCGTGTATCCAGCTACCTGCTCGATCCTCTGCAGAACACCTTCATTGAGGAGCACGACCACAAGACCGACGGCTTTCGCATTCACGCCAGCGTCTCCTATCCCTGTTTCACCACGGCCGCCGGCAACCGCATCGAACTCATGCAAGGCATATGGAACGGAAAAACACACACCCAAAACCTCAAACTGATCAACGTGCCGGTCCTGAAACATCACGATGTGGGCGGCTCGGAGATAACCGGCGCCCTCAAGCACTTCTACGGCGTTCTCTCCATGCGCGACGGCCGCAGCATGGGCCGCCACTACAACACCCTGGGCGACACCTGCGGCCGCATGGTCAAAGAGGTCTGCACGCCTGTCCTCAACATCATGGACGCCATCTGGGTCTCCCAGGAAGCACTCCGGGGCTATCCAGAATCAACCACGACGCGCACCAACCGCATAACCGCCAGCCAGGACCCGGTGGCCCTGGACTACTGGACCGCCAAGCACATCCTCCATCCCGTGGACTGGAACGACCGCCACCACCCTGACTACCGGGGGATCCAGAAGTGGCTGGACCAGGCCAAAACCTTCATCAACCACAATGGTGGCCTGAAGGACCTGTCCAAGGGCATCCTGGTCGACAAGGTGACCTACAGCGAAAGCCGGATGAACGTGTATTCTCAGGCCGCCGACACCCTCATCATAAGGGGCCGGATCACCATTGGGGGCGGCGGCAGCGACAAGGGATCAGGCCTGCCCGGAGTCACACTGCGCGGACTTCCAGGCGATCCAATAACCGATGAATCCGGCCGCTTCAAGGCCGCGGTCCTGGCTGGATGGAGCGGGACCGTGACTCCCGAACTGCGGGGCTACACATTCACGCCTAAAGAACGCCGCTACACCGATGTCCAGGCCATAAAAAAGAATCAGAATTTCGAGGCCGTCAAGTCCATATCCGCCCCACTCGATCTCACAGGCAAACGGATCGAAAACCGCGGGCTCTTTGTCAGGGAACAGATCGTGGTCCTGAACTGGTCACCCAACCCGGTCAACGCTGCCATCCCGATCACCGCCTACCGGATCTATGATGCGACGTCCACTCCGGACACCTTCCTGGCCGAAGTCAGCGCCTCCATCTTCGAGCACATGCAGCGCAATGTCACCGACACCCATCCGCGCACGTTCCAGGTCGTGGCCGTCGATGCCGCCGACCGCGAGGGCGTTCCCGCGTCGGTCACGGTCTAAGCCTCACCTTTTCCCTTTCCTTCCAGGCTTGATTATTCCTCTATACGCACTTATCATCGTCCCAGGAAATAGCTCCATGGGTGCTGAACCAAAAATCCCGCTCCGCAGGACCATGGGCCTCCCCCATGCCACGGCCATGGTCGTCGGCATCATCATCGGCGCCTCTATCTTTGTCCAGCCCTCCGAGATCACGGGCCGTGTGCCGTCCATCTCCGGTGTCTTCCTGGTCTGGCTGATATCCGGGATCCTCACCTTTTTCGGGGCCCTGGTGTGCGCTGAGCTGGCCTCCATCTTCACCCGTACCGGGGGCGTCTATGTGTACCTCAAGGAGGCCTTCTCCCCTTCGGTCGGATTTCTCTGGGGCTGGGCCATGCTCTGGACCATGCACTCGGGAATCATCGCAGCGGTGGCTGTGATCTTTGCCCGCTACCTGGCCTATTTTATCCCCATGAGCCCGGCTCTGGTAAAGGTGACGGCCATCGTCGTGATCCTCATTCTGTCTGCCATTAACTTGCGCGGAGTCAAGCAGGGCAGCACCCTCCAGACCCTCATCACCTTGGGGAAGGTCGCCGCCATCGTCCTGATCATTGTGCTGGGATTTGCCCTGGGATCCCGGGCCCCCGAGCATTTTGTCAGCTCCAGCACGGCCGTCCAGGGAATCACGCTCAACGGCTTCCTGCTGGCGCTCGTGGCAGGCCTCTTCGCCTTCGGCGGATGGCACATGGTGACCTACAGTTCAGAAGAGACCAAAAATCCCCGAAAGACCATCCCCCGGGCCCTGATGCTGGGCACCCTGATCGTCACCCTCTGCTACATTGCCATGAATGCCGTGTACATGTATATCCTTCCCCTCGACAGGGTTGCCTCATCCACCCGGATCGCCGCAGATGCGGCCGACGCCCTGGTCGGTTTCGGGGGAGGGGCCGTGATGTCGGCCCTGGTGGTGTTTTCCACCTTCGGGGCGCTTAACGGGATCATCCTCTCCGGACCGCGCGTTTACTATGCCATGGCACAAGACGGGCTCATGTTCCGGTGGGCCGGCCATGTGCACAGGCGTTATCAGACGCCCCACAAGGCGATACTCCTCCAAACCGTCTGGTCCTCGATCCTGGTCGCCACCGGCACTTACCGGGCGCTTTTCACCCGGGTGGTCTATACGGAGTGGATATTCTTCGGAATGATGGCCATCGGCCTGATCCTCCTGCGCAGGCGTCCGGGCCTGAACCGGGGATATAAGATCTGGGGATATCCCATAGTCCCCCTGGTCTTCGCGGCTTCATCTTTCACCATCGTTATCAACCAGATTCTATCTGACCCACGCGAGAGCCTATTCGGACTGATGCTGGTTTTGATCGGCCTTCCTGTGTATCATATTTGGATCAAACAGTCGAAAAAAGGAGATTGAGCCATGCCTATAGTCGATGTCCACAATCACTTCTACCCCCCGGAGTACCTGGAAGCCATCCAGAGCGGCCCCAGCAGCATCAAGGTGACTTTTGATGCAGAAAATAACCCCTTGCTGCACTACCCCGGTGACTACAACATCGTGGTCCCCGGACACCGGGACATCGAGTTCCGCAAACAGGTCCTCATCGACTCCGGCATAGACAAACAGGTGCTGTCCATGACCACACCGGGAGTGCACATCGAGACCCGGGAGCGCGCGATCGAGCTGGCACAGATGGTGAACGACAGCTTCGCCCGCATCGCCGCCGAGCACGGCGACCACTTCGCGGCCTTCGCCACCCTGCCGCTTAACGACCCGGAGGCCTCTGTCCTCGAGCTCGAACGCGCCTTCACAGACCTAGGATTCCGGGGTGTTACCCTGCACAGCAATGTGAGCGGCAAAGAGCTGAGCGATCCCTGCTTCACTCCCCTGTTCGAAAAGGCCGACGAGCTCGGCGCTGTCATCGACATCCACCCCTCCTTCCCGGTGGGTGTGGAGGCCATGACCGACTACTGGCTCATGCCCCTGGTGGGGTTTCCCTTCGACACGACCCTCACGGCCGCCAAGCTTGTGTTCAGCGGGATCGTAGAACAATTTCCCCGGATCACATGGATCCTCGGACACCTGGGCGGGGCCATCCCCTACCTGGCGGAGAGGCTGGACCGGGGCTTTCACGCTTTCAAGGAATGCCGTGCGAACATCACCAGGCCGCCCAGTACATATCTGAAGCAGTTCTACTACGACACCGTCAATTTCGATGCCGGGCCGCTCAAGCTGGCACTCGAATTCGCAGGCCCCGACCACCTGGTGGCCGGGAGCGACTATCCCCACCAGATCGGGAGCCTGGACCAGATGGTCACGAGTATCGAAGCTCTAGAACTTCCCGAGACAGATAAAGACAAGATCAGAGGAGCCACCGCCGCCCGCCTCCTGGGATTGTAACGAGTAAATGAAGAAATCATCACACCGGTGGTCAGCACTCCTGTCACTCGCCCTCTTTTTTGGAGCTGCACCCCTCCTTCCGGCCCACGAAAAACCGAAAGAGCGACAATCTACCGCATGATGAGGATTGTCGATCCGCAAAGGTGTGCCCAAATCATGGAATTAATTCGCCAGTAAGGCCCAGGGATTACCAGAGGATTACTCTGGCGAGGATGTTTCGTTCCCGCTAAATTCGGACCACCCATGCTATTGCTTCCTGATCTTTATTGTCATAAACATCGATAGTTGGGAGGAGATACCGGACATCCATCTGTCAAAAAGGTGAAAAAAACCGTAGGAGAATCCTGGAACAAGTTGCCGGCATGATACTCCACCGCTTAAAAGATATAGAAGTGGAGTGTGGTAATTGATTTCAAGGATCTCGAAGGAGGGGTATGTGTCGGTGAATACAGTTTTATCTTTCTCAAATACAATCCAGGGCAGGGCTCCATTTGCCCCAGACATGGGGCCGCCATCGGGGATTGTCCAGTTGCCCGAAGGCTCAAAGGGTTCATTATGAAAATTCCTATAAATATATCTTCCCCAGCCGCTGTTGGCCGGTTCGATCATCAGAATGATTCCATAATTTTTCAGTACCCTTTCGGCTTCATTCAGGAACCTATCAATGTCAGAGATATGATGGAATGTATTGAGCATGAAAATGCCGCTTACTGAAGCATCCACGAATGGCATATCAAGAGCAGAAAATGTAATGTCATTGCCAGGCAGGTCCAAGACATCGCTACAGATCACTCTAGGGACAAAATCCTTAAAGAATCCTCCTCCGGAGCCTAGCTCGATCAACAATCCCTCTGGCAACTGTTCAAACTCTCTCTCAATCCATGTATACCATTTTACGTATAGTTTTCGCAGAAACGTTTTCCGCGATATCATCTCTCTGTGCAGGAGTGTACGCTCAGAGGAATCCAGGGAAAGATTGATCTTATATCGGAGTCCCATTATTTGATTTTTAGGTTTGCACCAAATCCCTCACCATTTTCCTTAATTTTCACCCGCTGACATCCCGAAAATCGAATTGGTTTTGAAGTGGAGCCATGGCCGGCAAAACAAAACATACAACCAGAAGAAAACTTTTTTCATGCTTTCCTCCTCTGCTCAATTAAAGAAGGGAGGGGCATCACTCAGACTAATGCTAAAAATCCATGCAAATTCAAAAGCGCTGCATGTCTGAAAGATTTGGGAGCCAATACCGCAAATGAGAATGAATCCCTCCCCCTACTGAATATTTTTATAGGGGATCAAAATAAATGTCAACAAAAAATTAGTCTAGGACATCCATCATACAGCAAACAAACGATATGCAGCACAGAAACCTTTCCCCCAAGGTTCCAGGAATCACCTGCGTGTTTTTATGAAACACCTCATCCAAATCGGCGGCACCTATGCTCCAACCTACCTCACACAGGACCAGATCGATGAAATTCTCAACAGCCCCATGGAGAGGGGGCATCTTGACGCCCAGGGCAAACTGATTTTTGGCTCCATCGGCTGGTAATATCTGGAGAAGGCAGACAAACCGCCGCAGTGAATGATAACCAGGATTTTTTTCATGATATTTTATATCTTCTCAAGAATTTAATCCCTTTTTATGAGATCAACCTTAATGTTAGAGCTAATGTCGAATCTTTCCGTCTTGTCCCAAACCACATCTCGTTTGATTATAATATCCTGATACATGCTGAGAAGTACCACCACCACCCAAAGTTTTGTGTATGTCAAATAGGCCAGGATCACCAGCAGCACACCGCGCACTGAGTCTTCTTTTTCATAAACCAGAACGATCAAGACTTCCAAGATAAACATGAGGATGGCAAGCCCCCACAGCTCAACATAGGGGCCTGCTATTTTTATCTTCACTATCTTGAAAAGAGATAGCATAAAAATGAGATCTGAGATGAGAATGGCGAATATGAATAGGTAGTAGAGATACATAAGGTTCAAGAGCTCCAGAGAGGCCAGAGCTGTTTTG
>JBGUED010000177.1:0-5732 GCA_041821525.1 Candidatus Aminicenantaceae bacterium
GGACAGGATCTATGTGGGGCAGGTGAAAAAAGATCCATCCCGGCGTGGGACCTACTGGCTCTGGGCCGTCGCCGACAACCTCACGCGGGGATCGACGCTGAATGCCTATGAGATCGCCCTGTCTCTTGCGGAGATATAAGACAGCGTAACGCCCATGAAACAACTGATGAAGCTGTTCAAGCTGGTCCTGTTCGAGAAGAGAAGGCTTGCGTTTTCGCTTGTGTGCACGCTGATGGTCGCTCTCTTCACCCTCGGCTTCGTCAACCTGGTTCAGCCCATCATCGATTACATGATGTCGCCGTCCGATGTGTCGGAGAATGCCCGGTTCACGCTCCTTGTCATGAAGGCCTTCCATATTACCCGAGACCAGCTGGTCCAGTATCTCCCCTGGATCCTGGTGGGCGTGATGTTTGGAAGAGGGTTTTTCACATTTCTCTCGTCCTTCTTCATGCAGTCCATAGGGATTAGGGTCGTGCGGCGCATGCGGGATGACCTCTACCGGAGCCTGATCAATCAGTCTGCGGATTATTTCGACCGGCGTTCTACGGGAGAGCTCATGTCCCGCCTGACCAGCGATGTGGACCGGATCCAGGATGCGCTGTCCGGGAGTGCCAAGGATTTTATCCAGGAAGCCTTCGTGCTCCTCGCCCTGATCATCACGGTGTTTGTCATTGACTGGAAGCTGGCCCTGGCCACAATGATTGTCACGCCTCTGGCCGTCATCCTCATCGCCGTGTTCAGCCGGCAGCTCAAGCGGATCGGGAAACAGAACCAGATCAAGATGGCCAACATCTTCAGCCTCCTGCATGAGACGATCACCGGCAGCAAGATCGTCAAGGCCTTCACCATGGAGGAGTTCGAGATCAAGAAGTTCATGGAGGCCACCCGGAATCTCTACCGCACCGCGATCAAGCTGGCCTGGATCGGGAGCCTGTCCTCCCCGTTCATGGAATTCCTGGGAGGTCTGCTCGGGGCCTTCATCCTCCTGGTCGGAAGCCAGCGCATCGCCGCCGGGTACATCACCTCTGGCGAATTCGGGACCTTCATGTTCGCCATTCTTTCCATGTACATGCCGATCCGCAAGATCAGCCGCGCCAACAACACAATGCAGCACGGGGTCGCTTGTCTGGAACGTGTGGAGGAGGTGATGCTCAACCGTCCCACCATCATAGACAAACCCGAAGCCCCGGCCCTGCCGCCGGTCAAAGGAAATGTCATGTTCGAGGATGTGACGTTCAGTTACGACAGTTCCCGACCGGTTCTGTGTAACATCTCATTCACTGTCAATCCCACGGAAATGATCGCCCTGGTCGGCCTGAGCGGCTCAGGGAAGACCACCATCATTAATCTCCTGTCTCGCTTCTACGAAACCACGTCCGGGAGGATCAAGATCGACGACAGGGACATCCGGGATGTCAGTCTCAGTTCCCTCCGGTCCCAGATCGGCCTGGTGACCCAGGAACTGATCCTTTTCAACGATACAGTCCGGAACAACATCGCCTACGGCCTGGCCGACACGCCGGATGAGGACGTCATTCGTGCGGCCACGGCGGCCGAGGCACACGGATTTATTTCGGTACTTCCCCAGGGCTATGACACACAGATCGGAGAAAAGGGCGGGCTCCTGTCTTCGGGCCAGAAACAACGCCTGTCCATTGCCCGGGCCCTGCTGAAGGATCCCCCCATCCTGATCCTGGATGAGGCCACCTCGGCCCTGGACGCCGAATCCGAACAGCAGATCCAGATCGCCCTGGCGAATGTGATGAAGGACCGCACCACGATCGTCATCGCTCATCGTCTGTCCACAATCCGCAACGCAGATCGGATCTTCGTGATCGATAAAGGCACGATCGCCGAGATCGGCACCCATGAGGAACTCGTGCAGCAAAACGGGATTTACCGGAAACTGTCCGATCTTCAGTTTCCCGAGAAAAAGGAGGGGAGCCCGTGATCCAGAGCATGACCGGTTTCGCAGAAAAATATTTCGAATCTCAGACCTTTTCCATGAAGATCACGATCAAAAGCCTCAATCATCGCTTTCTCGATTGGAACTTTCGTGCCGGCCAGCTCAGCGAGCTTGAAAGCCGCCTGCGCGGCCTGTGTCAGAAAACCTTGAGCAGGGGCCGGATCGAGGTCTTCATCGACGTGCAGTTCACGGATCCCGCGCGCTGGGAAGTGCGGATCAACGAGGAGCTGCTGGCCAAGCTCATCGCGTCGCTCGAACATGTGTCCGGCCGGCTCAAGCGGGATGTCAGCTTTTCCGTCGATCACATCTTCGGCATCCCTCATGTCATCGAGATGAAGAGAAAGAACCTGACCACGGGTGAGGTGGATTTTATCGAGAAGTGCTTCACAAAGACGCTGAAGGATCTGGTGCGCATGCGCCAGGATGAGGGACGCCGGATGAAGAACGAGATCCTGATCCATTCCAGGGTGCTGCGGCAGGCTGTCCGGGAGATCGAGAAGCTCGGTAAGAAACAGCCGCTGCTCATCCGGAACAAGCTCAGGGACCGGCTCAAGGAGCTGGGACAGGAGGCACGGATCCCCGAGGAGAAGTTCATCGAGGAGACGGCCTACATGGCTCAACGTTATGACCTGTCTGAGGAGATCGCTCGTCTGAAATCCCATATCCTGTACATGCAGGAGCTCCTGTCCTCCAAGACTAAGGAGCCCGTAGGGAAAAAGCTGGACTTCGTGGCCCAGGAGCTCTTCAGGGAGGCCAACACCATCAACTCCAAGGCCCAGGACATCATCATCATCCAGAAGAGCCTCACGGTCAAGGGGGAGCTGGAAAGCATCCGCCAGCAGGTTCAGAACCTGGAGTGAATCTCGGAAAATTATGCTATCATGGAAACGAGGATAAAGAGATGTTGTTCGTGATCAGCGGTCCCTCCGGCTGTGGGAAATCCACGCTGGTCAAGCATGTCCTGTCTGTGCTGTCGCAAATCGCGTTTTCCGTGTCTCACACTACGCGCCCCCAGCGTGAAGGCGAGGAAGAGGGGACGGACTACTATTTTGTGGACAGGGATAAGTTTGACAGCATGATAACCGAGAGCCGGCTGGCGGAATGGGCGGTCGTACACGGGAATTACTACGGAACCTCCAAACGGGAGCTGGAACACAGGGCTTCCGGAGGCACGGATGTGATTTTGGACATTGATGTGCAGGGTGCCAGGCAGATCAGGGAGAAATATAAAAAGGGCCTGTTCATTTTTTTTCTGCCTCCCTCCTTCGCCCAGTTGAAGCAGCGGCTTGTGAAGAGGGGACAGGACGATCCCGATGTCATAAGCCAGCGGCTGGCCATGGCGCGGAAGGAGATCCGGGCCTACCCCCAGTTCGATTACATAATCATCAACGATGCGCTCGAGACCGCTCAGCAGGAGCTCGAGGCCATCGTCATCAGCGAAAGATGCCGCCTGCACAGGAGGCAGAAGGACATCATACCCATACTGAGGAGCTTTACTGAGCCTGAGTAGGGGCGGGAGGGGGCTGCCATGAACGAGACCATCATCCTGGGCGTGAGCTCCTCCATCAGCCTGTATAAGGCGTGTGAGATCGTGCGCGCCTTCCAGAAGCGGGAGTTCCAGGTCCGGGTCATCATGACGCCGAACGCAGGGAAACTGATCTCCCCGAGGCTGTTCCAGGCCCTCACCGGCCACGAGGTCTTCCTGGACCTTTTCGCCGACTCATCCGTAGAGCGGATTGCCCACATCGACCTGGCCCGGCAGGCATCGCTCTTCCTGGTCGCGCCCGCCACCGCCAATGTGATCGGGAAGTTCGCTTCCGGAGTGGCCGATGAATTTCTGTCCACCTTCTTCCTGGCGGCGTCCTGTCCTGTCGTGATCGCCCCTGCCATGCATGAAAACATGTACCTCCACCCCCAGACCCAGGAGAACATGGCCAGGCTGAGGAGCCGGGGAATCCGCTTCGTGCTGCCCGGGAAGGGACAACTGGCGTGTGGAGACGAGGGATGGGGGAGACTGGCTCAACCAGAAGCGATCGTCGCTGTGGGCCTGGAGGCCCTGTCCCGATCGACCAGTCTGGCGGGAAAACGGATTCTGGTGACAGCCGGGCCGACCCGGGAATCCGTCGATCCGGTCCGCTATTTTACAAACCGGTCTTCAGGAAAGATGGGGTATGCTCTGGCCGAGGAAGCTGCCAGCCGGGGAGCCGAGGTCACCCTGGTCTCCGGCCCGGTATCGCTCCCGGTCCCCTTCAGGGGAGGACAGGTCCGGAACGTCGAGACCGCGGCCGAGATGGAGGCCGCCGTGTTCGATCTGTCCGCAACAACCGACATCATCATCATGGCAGCGGCTGTGGCGGATTTTAAGCCCGCCCGGACAGAGGCGAACAAGATCAAAAAAGCGGGGGCAGACTTGGAGCTCACGCTGACACGCACTACCGACATCCTGGCGGAACTGGGGCGCCGGAAGAACAGCCGGATACTGGTGGGATTCGCCGCCGAGACCGAGGCGCTGGAAGACAACGCGCGTGCTAAGCTGCAGGCCAAGAATCTCGACATGGTCGTAGCCAACGATGTCTCCCAACCCGATGTGGGATTCGGCTCCGATTCCAACCGGGTTTTCGTGGCTCTGCAGGACGGAAAGTCGTTCCAGACCGAGAAACTGAGCAAACGCGAGATCAGCAGCGTCATCTTTAATGAGATCGAGGGAATCATTGGAAGAAAGAAAAACTCGCCTGATCCTTGACCTGCAGGACCACATCAGATATCTCAGTGAGCTGGGCGCTGAATTCATCGCTGCCCCGGACTCTTCGCCGGGACCTGCCGCCTCCTCCGGACCGGACCTGGGCGCTCTCGAGGCCTTGATCCGCCGGTGTGAGAAATGCCCCCTTTCTCAGACGCGGACCCAGGCAGTCCCGGGTGAAGGCAGCGCTAAGGCCGACCTGATGTTCATCGGTGAGGGGCCGGGACATGACGAGGATGCCCAGGGCCTCCCCTTCGTGGGACGGGCCGGCCAGCTCCTCACCAAGATCATCAATGCTATGGGCTTTCGCAGGGAAGATGTGTACATTACCAATGTAGTCAAGTGCCGCCCCCCGCAGAACCGCAATCCCAACGGCGAAGAGCTCGAAGCCTGTACGCCCTATCTCCAGCAGCAGCTGGACCTGATCCGCCCCAGGGTCATCGTTTCGCTGGGCAACGTGCCCACGCATTTCCTGCTTGAGACCCGGTCCGGGATCACCGTGATGAGGGGCACTTTCCAGAAGCACGCCGGGATCCCGGTCATGCCCACCTTTCACCCCTCCTATCTGGTGCGAAACGAGCAGAACCGTGAGCTGAAGCGGATGGTGTGGGAGGATATGAAGCAGGTGATGGAACTGCTGGGCAGGAAATGAGTGTGTATGCCGAGGTGGTTTTCGCCCTGCCTCTCGATCAGAGCTATTCCTACATGGTACCTGATGATATGGCCTCAGGCCTCATGGTCGGCATGCGAGTATTGGCCCCTCTCGGCCGCCGCTGCCTGACAGGCTATGTGATCAAGGTTCGGCACAGGCGGCCGGTTGGCAGTTTCGAGCTCAAGGCCCTGCAGGAGGTCCTGGATGAGGAGCCGGTATTTTCCCCTGAATTTCTGAAGTTCACCCGGCGGCTGGCAGGCTGGTATCACGCGTCGTGGGGCGAGGTGCTGAAGGCTGCGCTCCCGCCTTCCCTGGTCGTGAGGAGCCGGATCCGGTATGCCTTGCGAAAAGAGGCGTTGGACACCGATAAACAC
>JBGUED010000178.1:0-5704 GCA_041821525.1 Candidatus Aminicenantaceae bacterium
CCGCGCTCGGGAAGGCCGGCACTCCTCAGGCGGCGGAGGCATTGGAGAAGGGATGCCGGTGCTCCCATCCCGGGCTGAGGAAAAAGTGCAGGGATATCCACAGCGAGGTCAACCCGACATGAACGACTCCTCCCAGGCAGCCGGCCCTAACACAGCACAAACCACCCTGTCTACCCAGAGATATGCCCTCGACATCGTCTACCGGCTGGCCCGAGCTTCCCGCATGTCCAAGATCTATGAGAGCAACAACCGGATCTTCCTGCACCAGATCCGACAGCTCCATGATCTGATCTGCCGGGCTGCGGTCGAGGAAAAACGAGTGGAGTTCTCGCTGCGGTCGAGCTCCCTGTTTTTTAACGACCAGCGTGTCAAATTCGGCTTCTCATCCTACTATCTTTTCAAATTCCTCCAGACCGCCATGATGGAAAAAGAGATCGGGGAGCTGGCCTTCCAGCCGGAGGTCCAGGAAGAGGAACTGACGATCTTCGTGATGCTCCTCTGCTCGCGCGAAAAAAAAGGCGAGGGCGTCTTCGAGTGGTTTGCCAATGAAACAGAGCAGGCCGGGATCAGCCATATCGACGTGGCCAAGCTCCCCCCCTATGAAAAGAACGTCCAGCCGGAAAAGGCGGCCAAGAAGATCTTCTTCCTCAGCATCACCCACCTGAAAGAGATTTTCGAGAAAAAGGATCAGGAGGAAAGTAAGGCGCCGGTTCTGACTACCAAGCGCCTCATGCAGTCTATATTCAACCTGATCTCGGAGAACGAATCGTTCCTGTTCGGGCTGACCAACATCAAGAATTTCGATGAGTACACGCTCAACCACTCGGTCAATGTGTGTGTGCTCTCCATATCCCTGGGCAGGAAGATAGGCCTGGACAGGAAAGAGCTGGTGGATCTGGGACTCAGTGCATTCTTCCACGACCTCGGCAAGCTCGACATCCCCATGGAAATCCTGGGTAAACCAGGGAGGCTCGACCCGGACGAGCGCCGCATGATCGAGAAACACCCCTGCCTGGGGGCGGAAAGGCTCATCCAGCTCAAGGAATTCCGTTTTCTTCCTCTCAGCGCTCTCAACGTGGCCATGGAGCATCATGCCAGCCTGAACGATTCCGGTTACCCCCACTTCACCAAGAAACAGAATCTCAACCTGTTCAGTAAGATCGTCAAGATCTCGGACGTGTTCGATGCGCTGACCACGGAACGCCCCTACCGCTCCAAGCATTTCACACGTGGGGCGGCCCTGTGCTACATGCTGGAACGCAGCAACCAGGATTTCGATCCTGTGCTCCTGAAGATCTTCATCAACCTGATCGGAGACATCCCGGTCGGCTCACTGGTCCTGCTCGACACGGGAGAGATCGGGATCACGTACGACAACAATCCCGCCGCGCGGTTTCGGCTGCGCCCTAAGGTCAAGCTCATCACAGATGAATACGGCAACAAGCTTGACGGCGAAATCGTGGACCTCAGCGAGCAGGGCCCGGACAAAGAGACCTTCCCGCACACGATCATCAAGCCCCTCGATCCCGCGAAGTACTCGATCCGTGTCTCGGATTACTTCGTGGCTGAGGCCGAGTGATCCTCACCTTTTGAGTTTTTAGAGAAATTTCTGTATCCTCTACAGCGAAACACAATTCAATCCGTATAGTGTTAGGATAGGAAAATGCACAATCGAATGGATTCCATCTTTTACCCTCAGTCCATCGCTGTGGTAGGCGCCTCGCGGCACCCGGGCAGCGTCGGTCACTCGCTGTTGGCCAACCTCATCGACAGCCGCTTCCAGGGCGTGGTCTACCCCGTTAATCCCAAGGCGCGTGGGATTCTGGGCATCAAGTGTTATCCCAACGTCATCGAGATCCCGGATGTCGTAGACCTAGCGGTCATCCTGGTCCCCGCCCCCATGGTCCCCGATGTACTGGAGGAATGCGGCAAGAAGAGCATCAAGGGAGCCATCATCATATCTGCGGGCTTCAAGGAGGTCGGCGGCGCGGGTATAGAATTGGAAAAACGAGTCCGCACAACCCTGGAGAGGCACAGGATCGCCCTGGTCGGACCGAACTGCCTGGGAGTGATCAACGCCGATCCCGTATCCTCCCTGAATGCCACCTTCGGGACCTCGATGCCTGAGGAAGGCAATATCGCGTTCATGTCTCAGAGCGGGGCCCTGTGCGTGGCCGTGCTCGACTACGCCAAGGAATCGAACATAGGATTCTCCAAGTTCATCAGCATGGGGAACAAGGCCGGGCTCAACGAAAACGAGCTCCTGCTCTACCTCAAGGACGACCCCAAGACAGATGTCATCCTGATGTACCTCGAAGATTTGGTGGATGGACGGGAGTTCATGTCCATTGCCCGCAGCATAACCAGCCATCCCCAGAATCCCAAGCCGATTATCGCGCTCAAGGCCGGCCGCACCCTCACCGGTGCCCGAGCAGCCTCCTCCCATACCGGGTCGCTGGCCGGATCGGACAAGGTCTATGACGCTATCTTCGAGCAGTGCGGCGTCATCAGAGGCAATACCCTGGAAGAGATCTCGGATTACGTCAAGGCCTTCTCCAGCCAGCCCCTGCCCAAAGGGGACAACGTCGCCATCGTCACCAATTCCGGCGGCCCCGGCATCCTGGCCACAGACGCCTGCATCCAAAACGGCTTGTTAGTGAATCCCTTCCCGGCCTCGGTCAAGAAGGAGCTCCGCAGCTTCCTGTCCGAGACCATAAGTCTCAACAACCCCATCGACCTCATCGCCGAGGCTCAGTCGGAACAGTATGAGGCTGCACTGGATGCCATACTGAAGAACAGCCAGGTCCACTCCGCCATCATCATCCTAACCCCCACCGCCTTTACCAAGGTGGAAAAGATCGCCCGTTCCATCGTGAACAGCACCAAAAAACACCGGAAGCCCGTGGTCTGCTGCTTCCTGGGCGTCTACGACGTGTCCCGCGGAATCGACATCCTGGAGGCGCACGGCATCCCCGCCTACCGCTTCCCAGAGTCTGCCGCGCGGGTTATCGCGGAGATGTCGCACTTTACCCGCTGGCTCAAGCGAACACCGACAGGGATCAAAAAATACAAGGCCAACAAGATCAAAGCGAGGGAGGTCTTCGAAGATGTCCGCGGGCAGGGCCGCACATTTCTGCTGGAGCATGAAGCCTATGAGGTTATGCAGGCCTACGGCTTTCCCGTGATCCCCTTTTCCCTGGCCAAGACCGCGGACCAGGCGGCCAAAGCAGCCGGCCGCATCGGATTCCCGGTCGTGCTCAAGATCGCCTCCCAAGACGTGATCCACAAGTTCGATTTTGGAGGCGTGAAGCTGAACCTCAAGAACCTCAGCGAGGTCCGACGGGCCTATACGGAGATCCTTAAAAATGTGCGCGCGCGGAAGCCGGATGCCCGCATCACCGGTATCCTGGTAGAGCCGATGGCCCCCTCCAGCATGGAGGTCATCCTGGGGATGAACCGTGATCCCCAGTTCGGGCCGATCTTGATGTTCGGCCTGGGCGGGATCTATGTCGAGGTCCTGCAGGACGTGACCTTCCGCCTGGCCCCGATCCGGGAACTAACTGCCAAGATGATGATCAAGCGCACACGGGCGCACACCATCCTGGAGGGTTTTCGCGGCGAGCCTCCATATGACACCAAAGCGGTGGAGGACTGCCTCAAGCGCCTGTCCCAGCTCGTGACGGATTTCGACGAGATCCAGGAGTTGGACATCAATCCCCTGCTGGTCTTCGAGAAGGGCAAGGGCTGCATGATCGTGGATGCGCGCATCATCCTGAACCCCGAACCCGCCCCCTGATCACTTACTGTCCTGAATTGACTTTCCAGAGGGATTCCTTATAATAAATGAGTTTAGAAAACAGGAAAATCTATGGGTTTATTCACAAAAAGAAAAAAGAAGAACCGCGTCTGTGTGATCGGCTTGGATGGTGTCCCCTTTCCACTGCTGCAGGACCTGAGCTCCCGCAGCGTCATGCCCCGTTTTTCAGAACTGATCTCTGCGGGACACCTGCACCGGATGAAGGCCAGCCTGCCGGAGATTTCCTCGGTCAGCTGGACGGATTTCATGACCGGAACCAACTCCGGCACACACGGGATCTTCGGTTTCACCGACCTCAAGCCTGGATCATACGATCTGCGCTTCCCCAACTTTAACGACGTCAAGGCAGAGACTCTCTGGGACCGCCTCGGCAAGGTAAAGAAGACCAGTATCATAGTCAACCAGCCCTCCACCTACCCGGCACGAAGGATCGAGGGGACCCTGATCTCGGGATTCGTGGCCATCGAGATGTCCAAGGCTGTCTATCCCCTCTCGCTCAGGCCCCGGCTCGAGGAGATCAGGTACGAGATCGACATCGACACCTTCCGGGCCAGGGAGGATCACGGCCTCCTGTGGAAAGAGCTGGACAAAACCCTTACCGGGCGGGAAAAAGCCTGGGAGATGCTCTGGGAAGAGGATTGGGACTACTTCGAATTCGTGATCACAGGCACGGACCGGCTCCAGCACTTCCTCTGGGAGGCCTATGCCGATCCGGGACACCCGGACCACCAGAGATTCCTGGATTACTACCATCGTATCGACAGCTTGGTGCGCCGCATCACTGAAGCCTTCGAGCGGCTCACGGGCTCGAACGAGGGGCTCTACCTGCTTTCAGACCATGGATTCACCGCGATCCAACAGGAGGTCTACCTCAACGCCTGGCTGGAACAGGCTGGCTATCTGAGCTTTTCCACTCCGGAGCCCAAAGGCCTGGAGGCCCTGGCTCCGGGCAGCCGGGCCTTTGCCATGGATCCCAACCGGATCTACCTGCACACCTCAGACCGGTATCCCAACGGGAGCGTCTCCGCCGACCAGAAGGCCGACCTCAAGCGGGAGCTGCAGACAACACTTCAGGACCTGAAATTCGAGGGAGAATCCGTGATCCAGGAGGTCTTCGATACAGAGGACATCTATTCGGGTCCGCTCGTCTCCTCCGGCCCGGACCTCATCGTCCTGGGCCGCCCCGGATTCGATATGAAGGGCTCGGTCAAAAAGAAGCAGACCTTCGGCCGCACCGTCCTGCAGGGCATGCACACCTATGACGACGCCTTCTTCTGGGCGTCCGGGGAGCATGGGGACGACCTGAGGATATCCCAGCTGGCCGAGATCATCATGAGGCATTTCCAATGAGAGCCTCCCGATACAGCACTCGATATCTCGTTTTCGGCGTAGGCCTTTTGCTGGGCCTGATCGTGGCTCCTTCCCTGGATGCCTATGTGGGGCCCGGCGCAGGATTCGCCTTTTTGTCCTCATTCCTGGTCCTGTTCTTGACGTTTTTCCTCGCGCTCATCTCCCTGCTCTCCTGGCCGTTCCGCTTCCTTTTCCGGTTGATCAAGGGGCAGAAGGCCTACAAGCACAGCCTGGTGGACCGCGTCCTCATCGTGGGGTTGGACGGGATGGAACCCACTCTGGTGGAAAAATTCATGGCCGAGGGCAAGCTGCCCAACCTGTCGCGGCTTAAGGAGACAGGAAGTTACGCCCGGCTGAGCACGACCACCCCCGCCATCTCACCCGTGGCCTGGTCCTCGTTCATGACCGGCTCCCACCCCGCCAAGCACAACATCTTCGATTTTCTAAGCCGGAATCCCCATACCTATCTGCCGGATTTGTCCTCGGCTCATATCGGAACCCCCAAACGGTATCTTCCTTTGGGAAAATACCGCATCC
>JBGUED010000179.1:0-5703 GCA_041821525.1 Candidatus Aminicenantaceae bacterium
GGTGGGGGACAGACGGAGATCGTGGAACACAGTGTCTCTGGATTTCTGTTCGACGCTCCCCAGGAGCTGCTGGACAGAACCCTGAGTCTGATGGAGGACAATGGTAAGGCTGCTGAACTTGCCGGCGCTGCCTATGAACGGGGGCAGGCGTTCACCCGGGAAGTATTCACGCAGCGCGTTCGGGAGCATTTTGGCTGTCTCCTCAGGGAATACCGGTTCGAGGAGACGGCCGGGGATTAGACCAGGGTTTCCAGGGCCTTGGCGTTGTTGTTGGTCTGGATGATCATGAGAACCCTGCCGGTCCCGGCTGAAGAGCAGTAGCAGTGCTCCACATCGATCACGGCATTCCCCAAAAGGGCACCGATCTCGGCTCCGGCACCTATACGGTCGCCGATGAGCACACTGACGACTTCGTTGGTGTTGACGGTATATCCTAAGGCTTTGAGGCACTTTTCCGCTTTTTGGTTATTGGAGGTTACCAGATAGAAAACGCCCCTGTCTTCTTGCGCAAAAGCATTGACAGCCCTGAGATTGACTCCGGCGTTGGCGAGGGTGCCCATCACACGGCCCAGGATCCCGGGCTCGTTGGGTGTGATCACATGCAGTTCGGTTTCTATTCTGACTTCGTGCACTTTTGAATCTCCTCTTGAATGAAAGGCTGAATTATAACAGAAACCGGCAGGAAATTCATCCGGTCGTGTATATGTGAAATTCTGCCTTTACTTTGGCTATAGGTGATATTGACATTTATTTATGAATAAATCAGGGTATAATGGAGGCTTATGAGAAACATACGGCTTGCAATTGTTGACAACGCCATCGATCACTCCGTGTACACGCCGGTGGCGCACTGGCGGATGCATCTTCCCCAGCAGGGCGATGTGTTCCATGCCCCGTCCGGCGAGCTCCCGGACCTGGAGGACGGGTACACACACCTGATCCTGACAGGCTCTGAGGCCTCGATTGTTAAGCGGGAACCCTGGGCCGACAGGGAAGCTGCGCTCGTTCAGAAGGCGGCGTCTTCGGGGCTGGCCATGCTGGGGAGCTGCTGGGGACACCAGCTGCTGGCGCTGGCGCTCTCTGGACCGGAGAATGTCCGACGGTGTGACACGCCGGAGATAGGGTGGCTGCCCGTCCGGATTCTGGAGGACAGCCCGCTCTTGGGTAAGGGAGAGGATTTCTACGCGTATACAGTCCATTTTGACGAAGTAGTGGACCTGGGCAGGGAATTCCGCATTCTGGCCTCCACGCCGCAGTGTTCCATCCATGCCTTTCAGCTGGAGGACAGGCCCATCTGGGGTGTGCAGTCCCATCCCGAGATCAACATCACAAACGGGCGGCTGCTCTTCCAGAGGTTTCTGGAGCAGGGAGGGGAGGCAGCGCCTCTCTTCCGGATCGCTCTCACATCTCCTGAGAAGGACAGTGGCGTGATCCGTAGCATCATCGAGACCTTCCTGTAGAATTTCTTTGACAAACTTGACAAAAAAGGATAATTATATTCTATATATATTCAGGATAATTGAAAATTATGCTTTTGTCTTTTTAAAATAATCCGTTCAGTAAAATAAGGAGGCGGTATGAACGCGAAAAAAATTCTGGCTCTTACTGTGGGACTGCTTGTCCTGTTTTCCTTGAGCTCGCTGGCTGAGACCAAAAAGCTCAAGCAGATCGGACGCTATACATTGGTCCGCATAAAAGGGGAGGTCCCGACCTCCGAGGTAATGAAAACCCTGGTTGACCGGTACGCAGGAGACATCAAGTACGGCTTCGATCTGGCCGGCTTTGGAGACCTCTATCTGCCATTCATGGATCAGATCAAATCGGAGACATTCAAAGAGGGGGAGCTTTCCATCGGACAGCAAATCCCCTGGATGCTTTTCCGTTCACAGGGGAAGGTCAAGATCGTCAAGGACCTGGAGTGGGCTGGTAAAGCCCCCCTCCAGATTTTCGTGTTCACGGTGGAAAAAGACTACAAATACTACGATTTCATGATGCCCCGGGCCTGCGGCAACATCTCCTTCCTGAGGACCCGTGAGGCGTCCCAGCCGGCCGCGACCTGTGATATCCAGGTGAGCCCGGTCAAGGCCAACATCAACGATCCCATTACCGTGGATATGAGCGGCTCCGGGAATGCCGCATCCCTGGAGGTCGAAGTCTTTGGCCCGAATGGGCAGAAGGTGACCTCCAAGACGCTGACTCCGGATTCCCCGCGCTGGCAGACCAAGTTTGCCGAGCCGGGCGAATACTTGTTCAAGGGCAAGGCCGTAAACGCCGCGGGCAAGGCCTCAACCAATGCCTGTGAGGCCAAGACCTACATCAACTTCCCCCCTCTATGCAAGATCTGGTCTTCCTGCATGCCGTGCCCGAACTACGTGGGCCGGCCCATCACCTTTGACGCCTCCAATTCCACGGATCCGGACGGCGAGGTGGTCAAGGTAGATTTCGAGATCAAGGACGAGATGGGGAACCTGGTTGACACCTTCTCAGACAGGGAGAAGCCCTTCAGCATGGAAAAGGTCTTCGAGAAACCCGGGATCTATACCATCACGGCCGTTGTGACCGACGATTTCGGTGCCATGTCCGAGCCCTGCAAGATCGAGGGTCTGGAAGTGACTCAGAAAAAATTGTTCGTGGCACTGCACGCGGCGCCCTTCTTTGCCAGAGGGAGCCACGGCCAGTATCTCAGTGGAAGGATAGGCCTATCGTTCTGGCTGATTCCCGGAAAACTCGACATCATGGCCAACGTGGGCGGCTCGTTCGCTCTCAAGAGCGATCCATGGAAGTCCGTAGCCATGGGTGACGTCCTGCTGAACTACCATTTCGGGCCGTTTTTCCTTGGTGGCGGCGCCGGATTCACGACTAAGGTCAAGGAAATGCGGGAGGCGGACTTCGATCTCCTGGGCAGCCTGGGATTCGATGTTTTTAACAATTTTGTCACCATCGGATCGATATTCGGCCAAGTGCGTTGGCCCATGGGCTCAGAAGTCAACTTCTCCGACAATCACAAGCTTGAACTGGGCTTCCGTCTGCTGTTCTAGAGCGGTATGCTGCTGAAGATGTAAACACAGGGCCGGGGCGAGTCCCCGGCCCTTTTTTTTTACCAAACGAGGAGGTCAAGAGAACATGAGGATTGTTTTGATCGGGGCCGACGGCCAGCTCGGGACCGATCTCCTGGCGTGCCTGCAGGATTCCCACGACGTCCAGCCTTGGACCTATCCGGATTTGGATATCACCCGCCCGCAGGAACTGGGCCAGCGGTTCAAAGAGCTAGATCCGGACCTGCTCATCAACACCGCTGCTTACAATCGGGTTGATGCGGCAGAGGAGGACCCGGGAGGGGCCTTTTCCCTCAACGCGCTGGCGGTGCGGGGGCTGGCGCTACTTTGCCGTGACACGGATACAGCCCTCATGCATTTCAGCAGCGACTACGTCTTCGATGGCTCAGCACAGACGCCGTACACGGAGGACGACGCGACGCAGCCTCTGAACGTGTATGGAGTGTCCAAGGTGGCCGGGGAGCACTTCGTCAGGAGCATCCTGTCACGGTTTTATCTTGTCCGCACCTGCGGACTCTACGGGACGGCTGGCTGCTGGGGCAAGGGCACCAATTTCGTGGACTCTATGGTGCGGCTGGCGCAAAAAGAAGAGCCCATCCGTGTTGTGAACGACCAGTGGGTAACACCTACATCCACACACGAGCTCGCACGCCGCCTGGCAGAGCTGATCGAGACAGGGAGGTTTGGGCTCTATCACATGACCAATTCCGGGCAGTGCACCTGGTTTGAATTCGCCCGCGAGATCTTCCGCATCCTGGACCTGGAACCGATACTCACGGGAGTGGATACCGTGGCCTTCGAGGCCAGAGCGCGGCGCCCCGCCTATTCTGTGCTGGAAAACCGCAACGCCCAGCGGATCGGCCTGCAGAACTTTGCGCCCTGGACCGATGCGCTCCAGGAGTACCTTGCCCAAAAGGGCTACCTCAAGTAAAGCATACTAGTCCGCCTGGATGATTCAAGAATCAAGTTCCCTCAGCTGCGAGGTGTTGGCAGGTGAAACCGTGGCAGGTGTTATGAACAGCCTGGTCTAGAAAAACTTGCCGAGCTTGTTGATCTCATCGTTGTAATACTTCCGATAGAGGATCTCCCACTCCCGGCTTCCTTCTTTGATGGGTTTTTTCTGGGATTCGATCTTTTCCGACGCTTTTTTGTCGATGAGATCGTAAAGATTCATCTCGTCCTCAATGGAGCTAACAATGGTCAAACGGATCTCGTTAGACTCATCCAGGAATTCCACTTCATCGTCTTCAAACAGTGCCTCGAGGACTTTCCTCGATAGGTAGTTGATCTTTTCTCTGGAAAGCCTGATGCTCATAGGACGATATCCTTCTCTTTGGCCAGTTTGGTCTTGATCATCTTGAACATCGTCTGATACTCGATGTTATCTCGCCTGATCTTCTCCATGTGCTGGTTCAAGATATCCCTGACCTCATGGTCCAGCTTGTCTTCATTCAGAAACTCTTCGGTGATGAGATTGTTGGTGCTCTCTACGAGCCTGTTTTTGTTGTCCGCAATGATCTTCTCCTCCTTGAGCAGATTGCGGACGATGGAGAAAGCCAAGTGCTCGATCTGCAGCTTGTTCAATCTCATGGTCCCCATACCATACACTACATCCAGGCAAAATTCAAGCCCTGGAAAGGGCCGCTTTCCAGCCTTAATCTGAGGGAAGCGGCCGGTTCAGAGGCATGTGTGGACAGCCTTGCGCCCGGTCGGTTTCGGCCAGGAAATGTCAGTTTTCTTTGGAGGTTAAATAGAGAGATAAGAGGAAACCGCCAATACAGATCCCAAAGATTAGGATCATCATCAGGAGTGCTTCAATCGTCATTGTCTTCCACCACAAAACGTTTGGTTATAAACCGGTTGAGAAGAATGAACACGGTCACGGCTACTCCCCATTGGAACAGCACGGTGCCGACCGAGCTCCGGGATAGGATATTGAGCCAGTTTTCCGGGTCACCTTTGTAGCTGTCCCAGAACCACCAGACCAGCATCGCAAGGATCTGGACAGGAAGGAAGAATTTGATCAGGATATCAAATGCCTTGCCCAGCTTGATCTTGTGTTCAGGGCTAGTGATGATCTCCTCCCGGAATCTCTTGGGACCGATCTTGAGCACCATGAATATGAAGAATGAGCCGCTGACCATGAGCCCCAGGCCCCAGACATGGTCCTGGTTGTTGAAGAATCCCAGGCTTATCGCGGACGGCAGTCCCAATACGAAACAGGTTGCACCCACGAGTAGGACGGCCTTCTTCCGAGAAAACTTCCCGTCCATGAAGATTCTGGTGATCAGCTCGAGCTGGGCGATGAGCGAGGAAAAGGCGGCAAAACACAAGGCCAGGAAGAAAAGGGCCAGAAAAAAAGAACCGGATGGGATCTGTGCGAAAAGGTTGGGGATCCACTTGAAGGTCAGGCCTTCGTTTCCTTGTCGCAAGACGTCCAGCGCCTTCTCCTGCGCCAGGTTCTGTCCGTAAAAGAACGAGAAAACGGTCGGGATCACGGCGAGTGCGGCCAGGAGCGAAGCCAGGTTGTTTCCGAAACCCAGAGTGGCCGAAGTAACGACTGGATTCTCTTTCTTCCTTGAGTAGACCGCATAGGTGAGCAGCAACCCCCATCCGGCCCCGGTCGACCAGGCAGCCTGGCTGGCGG
>JBGUED010000180.1:0-5697 GCA_041821525.1 Candidatus Aminicenantaceae bacterium
CTCGACCTGAATCATGTCATCCTGATTGGGCACTCCCTGGGAGGGCCTGTTGTCCTGGAGGCCGCACGTCTGCTCCCCGACCGGGTCATAGGGCTTTTGGGTGCGGACACCTTCAGCGATATCTATATGAGGCCGTACAGCGACGAACAGATCGAGTCCGTGCTGGAGCCCTTCCGGACGGATTTTCAAGAAGGCATGCGCCGTTATGTGCTGGAAAATTATTTTCGCTTCACCAGCTCTGGGAAACTGAAGAAACGCATCATCCTGGACATGGCAAAGGTGGAGGCGGACATGGCGGTCGGCACCCTGGAGCAGCTCCTCCGCTATGATGCGGCCGAGACCTTGCAGCAGCTGGTTCTCCCCATCCGCTCCATCAATGCTGACCGGCCTCTGGTCTATTTTCGAGTGATGAGGAACAACACAGAGAACTTCACCAACCGATTCTTGAACAATGTAGGGCATTTCCTGATGATCGAGGACCCGCAGACATTCAACCGGGTCCTATCCGAATTCCTGGGGCAGATCATCCAGGAATCGTATCAATAGGACACAGGAGCAGACCATGACTGAGAGCCCGACCCAGCGTTCACACACCCTGTGGTTTCTCCTGAGGGTTCTGCCTGTTCTCCTGATCCTGGTTCTAACATTGGTTTTTCTCATCCCGGTGGCCTTCAGGTCCTGCCTTCCGGAGCAGAGTGGACAGCTTGTGACCCGGGCCAAGCTCCAAAACCTCAAGGTGACCATGGCCCAGGTTTCGGTCCTGGCGGTCCAGGGCGACATCACATTCCCCGAAAACTCCAACGAGCTCTTGGATCTCCTGGAGCAGGAGTTTGGCCAGAGTGTGAGTCGAGAGGAGGACAACCCTGGAAATCCCCTGGTCGACGGCTGGGGGGATCTCATGCGTTTCAAGGCGGACGAGGATTACTACGAGGTCCGTTCCTCAGGGGCCGATGGTGTCATGGACACCCCGGACGACATCTATCTGCTGGGAGATGCCGCCGGTGAATACATCTTCGACGGTGAGGGAGAGACGTCGCTGTCCCGGCAGGATTTCCTGACACAGACTGACCCGATGCCGTTCCAGGATCCCAAGGGCTATTATGAGATCCATCTCCCCGGGGAGTACACGGTCATCCGCTTTTCCTCAGGGGAGCGTTCGGAAGCAGCTTTTTCCTATGCCAGGGACATGCGGGTCACCGTTTCCGCCGAACCCGGTCAGGCCGGCTGGCAGCCCCAGGCGGCTCTGGACCAGCGGCTGGAGGTCCTGCGCAGAGAGGAGGACGAACTCTACTGGGAATTCACGGTGATCGGGTATGACCTGGTATCCGTGGCAGGCGCCTCCGGGTATGCCGTGACCCTGGAAAAGCCCCCTGTCCTGGTCAAAGAAATGAGGCTTGTCAGCCCCACTGCCCTGGGAATGACCATCACCCTCGTGACCAGCGGAGCAGAGGCCTCGCCCATTATGGATGTACTGGAGCAGGCGGTCAAAGACACCCTCGTCATCTGGTAGCGGTCTGTTTCAGGTAGGATCGGGGCCTTCGACAGAAAGGGAGCTACCTAACGAGGGAGTATTTTTGCTTGAGGCGGAGGATACGCCGGTAAGAGGCATCGATCCGACTGCGGGGGATCCTCCCCCCTTTCACCGCCGCCAGCAGGATGCTGTGGGCCTTGGTCGCCGCACGCTCATCGTAGGTCCGGGCATTGTTGGAGATAGCCAGGATGTCGCAGCCAGCCTGGACGGCCTTGATCAGGGACTCTTCCCAACCAAAGTTTCGGCTGATGGCCCCCATCTGCATGTCATCGGATATGATGACGCCTCCGAAGCCCATATCCTGCCTGAGGATCGTTTGCAGAAACCGGGGAGACAGGGTGGCCGGGTTGGCGGGATCGATCTTGCGGTTCATGATGTGCGCCGTCATTATCACATCCACCTGCCCGGCCCGGATAAGCTCTTGATAGGGCAGGAGCTCTCTGTCCTGGAAGGTCGAGGTCACATCCACCAGACCGAGGTGGCTGTCCTGCCGGGAGCTGCCGTGCCCGGGAAAGTGCTTGAGGGTCGAGATGACTCCGAGTGACCGGTGCTCCTCGATGAAGGCTGAGGCCCTGGCAATGACGTTCTCAGGATCCGGAGAAAAGGAACGTTCCAAGGAACCTATGACCGGGTTGTCCGGATTGAGGTTGAGGTCTACCACGGGCGCCAGGTTGAGGTTGAAGCCCAGCCCGTTAAGCTGTCGGGCCAGCTTCCGGTAGCTGGCGTGGTTCTCCTGCAGGCCGGCCTCCCCCATGTGCTGGGCGCTGGGCACCTCAATGAATCCGTATTTGGGCTTGAGGCGGTTGATACGCCCTCCCTCCGCATCGACCGCCACCAGCAGGGGGATCGCGGCCGCGGACTGCAGGTTCCGGACCAACTCCCGCACTTGCCCCGGGGAGACGATGTTTCGGGGATAGCTCTTCGAGGGCATATCATAGTCGAACAGGACCACGCCCCCCAGGTGGATTTCTCGTATGCTGCGGAGAATGTTTGAATCTGCCTGAACTGTGGTGCCCCGGAATCCCACCAGCAGCATCTGCCCCAGCTTCTCTTCCAAGGGGGCAGGCTCTACCGGATCCTGCATCTCTCCCTCAGAGAAGGTCCCCAGGAGGAGGCCCATGGCCAGCCAGACGGTAGAGCGAAAGATCGTTTTCATTCCCGCTGATATATAGCACAGCCCGAGTGCCGCCGTCAAAGCCAGCATCCCCGGCCTTTTATGCTGCCGTTTCATTCCGGATCCTGGGAGGCTTGCCTTTTTCCGAAGAGCGGCATAAGATAATCCCGCCGATATAACGATGTGTTAGAGGAGGAAAGCCGTGGATCCCAACCAACCCGGAAAGTCGAGCACGACCAAGAAGTGGCTCATCGGCTGCGGCATCGGCTGCGGGGCCGTCATCGTCATCGCGGCGCTCCTGATCACAGGGGGCGTCCTGTACGTGCGCAACCTGGTGGAGGGCTTCAAGGACTCGGAGGCCATGCTGGAGGTACTGACGGAGAGGTATGGCCGGATCACCGAGTACTGCCCACAGCCCGACGGCCGCATCCCGGAAGAGCGCATAGAGGCCTTCCTGGGAGCACGCGAGGCCATGGCCTCGGTGCGGGACGAGATCGAGCATTCGATCCGGATCCTGGAGGATGAGGGAGAGGAGATCGACATCGAATCCACCGGGAACGTCTTCCAGAAGTTGAAGCTGGGCTTCGGCCTCGTCCCCCGGCTCGCGAACTATTTCAAGGCCCGCAATCAGGCCTTGCTCGACGCAGGCATGGGCATGGGGGAATACTACTATATTTATTCCATTGTGTACTTTGCCTGGCTGGATAAATCCCTTGCAGATGGGCCTTCCTTCCCCATAACCGGGGAGGAAGGGGACTATGAATTTAACCCAGAGGATCGGAACGATGAGGAAGCCCAGGAGATGCGCCAAGACATCTCTCTCCGCCGCCTGCACCGCATGCTGCTCCCCATGCTGAGGAACCAGTACCAGAGGCTCAAGGCAGAAGCGGAGCCAGGGATTTCCCAGGAGTGGGCAGAGGCTCTGGCTGCGGAACTGGAAGCCATGGAAGCCGACCGCTACCGTCAGGCCTGGCAGGATGGGCTGCCGGAGGTCATCGCCTCCTCATTGAAACCCTACCGGGATCGTTTTGATGCCAGCTACAGCCGGCTGCTGAACACGATCGAGATCTCCATGGAGCAGCGGTGAACCGGAATCCCGGTGCATAACCCAACCTGAAGCGCCAGCTGGGACCATTCGATCCCACGCTCAGAAATCCAGAGCCCCCGCTCAGGCGTGTGCCTCCTGCGAGGCGCTATCCGCCCCTGGGAAAGGGCCGCTTCCGACAGTTCCGATGTAAATTCTAAATATTGCTTGACATACAATCTGTAGAGGTCTATATTCTCTATGCTTCTATATATCGAACACTTTCTCATTTCCCCGTGACTAGGAGGACGGATGACAGACAGGGAAGGATTTTCTCCCAATGCGCTGCGGATCCTGAAGGCCCGCTATTTCATGAAGACCGAGACCGGAGAGTTTCTGGACAAATCACCGGCCGACCTTTTTTCCCGAGTGGGGGATTTTGTGGCCACCGCGGAGAAGACCAAGAAGGAGCAGCAGGCCTGGAGCCGGCGCTTCCTCAGCCTGATGCTGGCCAGGGATTTCCTTCCCAACAGCCCGACCTTGACGGGCGCGGGTCGGGGCTTGTGTCTGAGCGCCTGTTTTGTGCTCCCAGTCGAAGACTCCATGCCCTCCATCTTCGATGCGGTCAAGAATACCGCCCTGGTGCACAAGGAGGGCGGCGGGACCGGATTCGACTTCAGCCAGCTGCGCCCCCAGGGCAGCTTCGTGCGCAAAACCCAGGGGGTGGCCTCGGGGCCGCTGTCCTTTCTCAAGGTCATCGACGCCGCCACCGAGGCGGTCAAGCAGGGCGGCACACGCCGCGGCGCCAACATGGGCGTCCTGCGCGTGGATCATCCGGATATCGAGGAGTTCATCTCCATGAAGATGGATGGAGAGAGTGTCACCAACTTCAACATATCCGTGGCGATCACCGATGATTTCATGAAGGCCCTGAAAAACGGTGGATCTTATGACATCATCGATCCTTATCAGGACAAGAAAGTGGGCAAGAAAAACGCCCGCCAGGTATTTGACGCCATCGTGCATTCGGCGTGGTCGGTGGGAGATCCGGGACTCCTCTTCATCGACCGCATCAACTCGATGAACAACCTCTGGTACGCCGAGACCATCGCTGCCACCAATCCCTGCGGCGAGCAGCCCCTGCATGCTTATGAGTCCTGCAACCTGGGCTCGCTCAACCTGTCCAATTTTTACAATGCCCGGAAGAAAGACCATATTAACTGGGATCGCCTGGCCCAGGCAATCGGAACGGCGGTGCGTTTCCTGGACAACGTCATCGAGGTCAACCGCTACCCCCTGCCCGAGATCGATGAGACTACCAAGGCCAACCGGCGCATCGGGCTCGGGGTGATGGGCTGGGCCGACCTGCTCATCAAGATGAAAATCCGGTACGACACTCCGGAAGCCCTCGAACTGGCTGAGAAGGTCGCCGGCTTCCTGCGAACCAAAGCCGTAGAGGAGTCCACCAAGTTGGCCGAGGACCGGGGCAGCTTCCCCAACATCGAGAAGTCGGTATACAAGGGGAAGGCGATGCGTAATGCTACGGTCTTTACCATCGCCCCCACAGGGACCATCTCCCGTCTGGCCGGGTGTTCCTCCAGCATAGAGCCTGTCTTTGCCCTGGAGTTCACCTCCAAAATCATCGACCGGGAGCTCAAGGATATCCATCCCCTGTTCGCGGAGTGGCGCGAAAAAAATCCTGGTAAGCCAACCCCGGATTACTTTGTCACGGCCCACGACATCGCTCCCGAGTGGCATATCCGCATGCAGTCCGCGTTCCAGAAACATGTGGACAATTCGGTCTCCAAGACCATTAACTTTCCCAACACCGCTACCGAGGCGGACGTGGAGAAGGCCTACCTCATGGCCTACAAGCTCAAGACCAAGGGGATCACCATCTACCGCGACGGCTGGCCTGTCACCTTCGGCGTCAAGAACCTGTCTCACGTCACGGGCACCAAGGGCGAGACAGGTGCCACGGGGCCAGCAGGCTCAGACGCCGACGTGCCAGCGGCGCTGGCCGTGCTC
>JBGUED010000181.1:0-5692 GCA_041821525.1 Candidatus Aminicenantaceae bacterium
GTCCCTTCCGGGTAGAAAGGAACGATGGACTGGTGCTCCCCGTCGTGGTGGATCTTGCCGTAGATCTCATCCGAGAGCAGCACCACGCGGTACCGGTCGGCCACCTCGGCCAGCTTTTCCAGGCGATCTTTCGACATGGTGGTGCCGGTGGGATTGAGGGGGTAGTTCAGGATCAAAAGGCGTGGGCGACCCGGATCCATGGTGCATCTCTCCTCCAGTTCCTCCGGGGTCAGGTGCCAGTCGTTCTCGAACTGGGTCGGGAGAAATTGGATGTGGCGTCCGATGATCTTGGCCTGGGGAGCGTAGGACACCCAGCTGGGGGCCGGGATCACCAGGTCGCCGAAATAGGCCAGCTGCAGCACGAACATAAGCTCCTTGGAGCCCGGACCGATCAGGACATCATCCGGGTCGGCATCGATGCCGAAATTGCGGCGGTGGTGCTCGGCCACAGCCTCCTGCAGCTCCCGCAGCCCCTTGACCGGAAGGTAGTCCTTCTGGTGGGCATTTTCCCGCAGCGCCTCCACCACACACTCCGGGACAGGGAAGGGCGACTGGCCCAATCCCATTTTGAAGATCTCTTTCCCATTCCGTTTGAGCTCGTTGGACAGGTCGTTTATGGCGACCGTGGCCGACGGCTTGAGCCCGCTCACGTTGGGATTGAGATGAACATCCAGGATGTGATCTTTGTGTTTATCCATGCGTTATCCCCTATGATCGATGTTTCAGTGGATCGAGTCCAATGCTACATGAAATCTTATAGATATACTAGGAAAGCCAGGCCCGTTGATATGTATTACCCAATACGGGGAAGGTGACTAGCCTGGTGATAAAAGGGAATTGGAATTCTTCATGAAACCGCATGACACCAACAGTTTCGGCAGCAGGGCTCTGTTGGGATCCATAATTCGGGGACGGACCTTGAAATATTATTGATATGATTATAATTACATGCTAATAACACCGAAAATATGCTCTTAAACGCTTGTTTTTTGGGGCAAAAACAGCACTTTTAGAAAATCGACTAAAGGAGTCAGTTGATTTCCGTATTGATGTGATTTTAGTGGTAAAAATGAGCAAATAAGCTCATAAAATGGGCAGTTTTAAGTCTTAAATATAATGATTTCAATTAGATTTCAAGGTCCGTCCCCAAAATAATAATGGATGTGATGTCCTGTCCCCATTATAATGAATAGATTGACCACTGAAACAGTATTTGCTGTTGAACAGTACAAGAGGAGGGAAATATGCGACGTTTAATTTCGATCAGTATTGCGGGCCTGCTCCTGGTGAGTTTGGCCGCCACTCCATGTTTTGGCCAGAGCGCAGCGGACATCCTGGAAAAGATGATCGAGGCGTCCGGTGGCCGCAAGGCACTCGAAGCCATCAAGGACACTACAATGGTTGGGGATATGGAGCTGCCTTCGGCAGGGATGTCAGCCTCCGTGACCATCTACCACAAAGAGCCCAATAAATTCCGACAGGAGATGGAGATCATGGGCACGCTGATGACCAACGCCTTCGATGGGGAAGCCGGCTGGATGCTCAATCCCCAGGCCGGCGGCGTCCAGGACATGCCCAGTGATGCACTCGAAGAAGCCAAGAAGCGCGCCTTCGAGTTCGGGAACTCCGCCTTTCTGAATCCGGAAAAATACGGCATCTCCTACGAATTCAAGGGAAAGGAAAAGATCGAAGACAAAGAATATTTCATCTTGGTCCAGACGTTCCCTAACGATGAGATCAACACCATGTATATCGACACCAAGACCAATCTGCTCCATTTGATCAAGCAGAAGGCGACCGACATGATGGGGGCCCCGACCGATCAGGAGATGATCTTTTCAGATTACAGAAAGGTCGACGGTATTCTGGCCTCCTATTCCATGACCATCTTTCAGGGAGGCGAGGAGTTCGGCCTCTTTACGCTAACGGAGATAAAGTTCAACTCCGGCCTGGAGGATTCTTTATTCGCCAAGGAAAAGTAGAGGATCAGAAGAACGCGATATCGAGATCGGCGGCGGTCTTGGCCAGGCGCCGGTCTTCCGTCCAGAGTTCGATGTCTGACAGGAGCGCCGAGGCCAGCAGGTGCACGTCGACTATTCCCAGACCCTGCCGCATGAGCCGTCGGGATTCGATAAAACCGCGGATCTCATCGTGATCGGCCGGCAGGGCCATGGGCAGATCCTGCATCAGGGCCAGGATCTCCTCCCGGTTCTTGAGATCGCCGCACGCCAGCTCCCCGATCACATAGGGATGGGTCGCAACCGTCCCCTTGTCCAGTAGTTCTGTTAGGTCTTTGTGGTCTCCTCTGAAATGAGAAAGCCATACGGATGTATCGACCAGCACCATGGTATTATGAGTAGATTCCTAAAAAAGCCTTCTTCGCGAGGATCCCCGCAGGAATTTTTCCGATCCCTCGAGACGGGCGAGCCTTTTGCTGCTCTCCAGCATGATCAGCGCCTCGAGACCTTTCCTGACGAGTGCGGTTTTCTCTGAGACTCCCGTGAGTTTAGCGGCTTTATTCAGAAGACTGTCATCGATATTTAATGTCGTCCTCATATGCACATATATGTATAATTGATGCATACATGTCAAGTAAAATATTTTTTTTCTTACTCCCAGTTAGGAAAAAGACTATACTTTTGTAAAGGACACCGTCATTAGGAGGACTTGAGTATGCGTTATACCATCACAAAGACATTCACCATGTGTGTGCTTATGGCAGCCTTGGTGGGCTCGGCACAGGCTGATCAGAGAAGCCAGATCTTCAACCTGGGGATGGAGCTGGCAGAAAAAGCCAACTACCTGGCCCAGAGCAGTTACGATCAGTTCGAGGACTGGGACGGGACCATCTCCGTCCAGGAGCAGGCTGTCCTGTTCGAATCCGAGGCCTTTGCCGCGTCCTGCCGCCTCTTTGTGAAGCTGACCGAAGCCCGGTCCGGATATTTTAAGACCAATCACTTACGCACCAACCTCTACAATGCCTACGCCTACCTGGTTCGATCCTTCGGAAGCCTGGAGCGGGAGATGAGGGCCGCTGGGGCTATGCCGTATACGCTGAGGGACTGCGAACGGATACTTGATCGCATCGAACGGGAGTTCTCGCAGTGGCCTTCGGTCGACAACCTGGCGTACCTGCATCAGAAATACGTCAAAGCCCGGGATGCTACGGTATACATGATCGAGAGGCGGGGATCGGGGGCCTATGTCCGGCATGCCTTCAAAGACCTCGAGGCTATCTTCCGCTACAACTATGAATTGGGCCGGGGCAAGGACCCGTGGGAGCATCTGGTCGAGGTCCCCTATGAGACCCTGGACATGATGCCGGAGGGCCCCATGGTCGATCTCACATTCGATGGCCTTATGATCATAGAGATGACCGAGCGCACCAACCGTGCGGTGTATTATATCGAAAACGGTAAGAAGCGCGGCATCACCGCGGCCAACCTGGTTGCGCGCTATGGAGGTTGGGACAAAGTGTTCGAAGTCCCCCTGGAGATCCTCAATAAATATCCTCTGGGTGAACCGATCCGATGATCTAATTGGAGACGGACCATGACTTCATTGCTGCCCCTTCCCGAGGACTGGGATCGATGCCTGGCCATCGTGGCACACCCGGATGACCTTGAATACGGATCCGCGTCGGCCATCGCCCGCTGGACAGCTCAGGGCAAGGAGGTCTGTTACCTCCTCCTCACCAGGGGAGAGGCCGGCATCGATTCCATGACGCCCGAGGAGACCGCCGTGCTTCGTGAAGACGAAGAGCGCAAAAGCGCCGCCGTCGTCGGTGTCCGGGACGTGGAATTCCTTGATTACCCTGATGGTGTGATCGAATACAGTTTGTCGCTCAGGAAAGATATCGCCCGTGTCATTAGGAGAAAGCGCCCGGATATCATCATCACGGTCAACCACCGCCTGACATTCCCGGGAGGCATGCTCAACATGGCCGATCACCGCTGGGCCGGCCTGGCTATCCTGGATGCGGCCCGGGACGCCGGCAACCGGTGGATATTTCCAGAGCTCCTCCGAGAAGGCTTCATGCCCTGGAATGGAGTCCGGATGGTCTGCTTCAACGGCTCACCCCAACCGACCCACGCCGTGGATGTCTCCGATTATCTCAATCAGGGGATCCTCTCTCTTAAAGAGCACAAGGCCTACATCGAGAACCTATCCTCCCAGTTCGATCCTGAGGCTTTTCTCACCGAAATAGCAGGCGCGACCGGCCAGATTTTTGGTTGCCGCTACGCTGTGAGCTTTGAGACTATTCTGATTTAAACATGGGACACAGTTCCTTATTCGCTCAGTTTTAGGGCCAAAAACAGACAAATAAGCCTCTCAAATAGCCGATTTAAGCACTTAACTTCAATGATATCAACTACATTCCAAGGTCCGTCCCCGAAAAGAAAATGTATTGACATTCGGGTGTAATTTCGAAATGATAATTTGGCCCTAAACCATAAGGAGGTAAACGGCATGAAACGTACGCTTGTCCTGCTCTTTACTCTGATTGTCTGCGTCTCTTTGATCGGCGCCGCAGAGATCAAGCTCGACGTCCAGGAACACACGCTCTCCAACGGGCTGAGGATCCTCATGATCCCCAAAGCCGGTGTTCCGCGCGTCGTGTGTCACATCTACTACAAGGTCGGATCGATCAATGAACGCCCCGGCATAACCGGGCTCGCCCATCTCCATGAACACATGATGTTCAAGGGAACCGAGATCATGGGCGTGTCCGACTTCGAGAAGCACACAGCCATTGACCAGAAGCTCGATGCCGTCATGAACGAGATTTTCCGGGAGACGTTCTGGACAACCGACGGTGGCGACCAGGACAAGATCGCCCGGCTGCAGAAGGAATACGACGAACTGGTCAAGTCCGAGAAGCAGTACATCATCAAGGACGCCCTTTGGACGCTCTACATGAAGAACGGGGGCACGGGCCTCAACGCCTCGACCGGGAACGAGAGCACAGGCTACTACGTAACCCTGCCCTCCAACAAGGTCGAGCTCCAGATGCTGCTCGAGTCCGACCGCATGGCCCACGCCTATTTCCGGGAATTCTACTCCGAGAAGAACGTGGTCATGGAGGAGCGCCGGCTCAGCGAAAACCGGCCGGGCTTCTATTTCAGCGAACAGGTCAACGCCGCTTTCTATGCCGCCTCGCCCTATCACTGGGGCGTCATCGGATGGATGGACGACCTGCGCAAGGTCACCAAGGCCGACCTCGTCGAGTTCAACAAGAGCTACTATGTGCCCAACAATGCCGTGGCCATCTACGTGGGCGACTTTGATCCCAAGAGCATCGTCGCCATGGCCGAGAAATACTTCGGCCGGATTCCCAAGGGACCGGACGTGGAGCCCATCCGCACCTACGAGCCTCCGCAGTACTCGGAAAAACGTATGTACGGCACAGGACCGGCACCGACCAGCATCCAGATGATGTTCCATGCCCCCTATGCCGGCCAGGACGATTCGGCCGCGCTGTCTGTGCTCGCATCCATACTCGGATCGGGCGGCGGAGGCGGCGGCCGTTTCCGCGGCGGCGGCCGCGGGGGAGGCACAGGCCGTCTCTACAAGAGCCTTGTTCAGGAAAAACAGCTGGCTGTCAGCGTGTCTGCCTCCAGCCGAGCCATGTGGTATGTGGGTGCCTTCCAATTTCGCGCCACCCCACGCCAAGACAAGAACGTCTCCCCTG
>JBGUED010000182.1:0-5667 GCA_041821525.1 Candidatus Aminicenantaceae bacterium
AGCGCTCGCGGCAGATGCAGGGGGATGCCCAGGGAGATGCGGAAGGCGTTCCCGCTTCCCAGCGGCAGGATACCCAGGGCCAGGTCCTGACCGCGCCCCGAAAGAACGATGCCCTGCAGCACATCGGCGATGGTCCCGTCCCCGCCGGCAGCCACGATGATGTCGTGATCGGCACACAGTTCGGCGGTCTTCTGTACTGTGAATTCTTTGTCCTCATGCGTGTCGACGAATTTGCCCGGCAGGTTCTTCTGAAGGTAGTTTCGGATGAGTATATTTCGTTCCCACTTCCGGTTAGCAGCCTTGGGATTGATTATGCAGACAATCCGGGGAGCGGAGCTCGCATTGCTCTGTGTCATGGTTTTTTAAGGCACCTTTTCGGAGTCGGCCCTTATTATACTCAAAATGTTAGCCTAAACTCAACGGTAAGGCATACTTCCGCACAGAGTTTTCCGAAAGCCCTGCTCCAGCGAGTATTCCGGTGTGAAGCCCAGCTGGAAGCGGGCCTTGTCGCAGGAGAACAGCCAAGGTGTCTGTGTCATGCTCTTCCAGGCCCTCCTCCCGAAATAGGATCGGATCAACCGGGCCCGCCTTAGCCCGTCTGTCAGGGACGCGGCCAGCACGATAACGGCTTCCGGCAGGGGCACATACACAGGTCCGCTCAGGACGATATCCCTGAATGTGAACAGGACCCGGCGCCAGGAATATGTCTCCCCGTCCGTCAGGTAATATGTCTCGCGGAGGGCCTCCGGTGCCAGGGCGGCCTGCACGGTTCCACGATTGAGGTCCTCGACGTAGATGAGAGTTGTGACAGGCTCGCGGCTTTTCAGGACCGGGACGATCCGCTTTTGGATGAGGCGCATCAGGAGTTCGGTCTCCCTCTGCCGCGGGCCGTACACGGCGGGTGGGCGGATGATGGTGTAGGGCAGTCGCTCCCCGGCCTCCCTGACCGCCTCCTCACCCCTGAGCTTGGTGCGGCCGTATTCTGTGCGGGGTGAGGAGTTTTGTTCCTCGGTCTTGATGCTCCCTGTTTCGGAGGGGCCGGCAGCGGCGATGGAGGAAACATATACGAAGCGCCGCAGCGTGCCGCCGGCTTCGAGAGCGGCCCGCACTAGGTTGCGCGTGAACACATGGTTGACCTGTTCGTAGACTTCCCTGGGGGCGGAATGGATGCGGCCCGCCAGGTGGAAGATGTAATCCTGGCCGGATACGGCCCGGGCGAGGCGGTCAAGTTCGTCCAGTTGTCCCCGGATCAGCCTCAATCCCCGGTCCTCCAGCCTTGTCGTCCGGCTCTCCGGCCGGCACCAGCAGGTGATGTCCCAGCCCTTGTCTGTCAGATAATCGACCAGGTGGCTCCCGATGAAGCCGGTGGCACCTGTGATCAAAGCTCGAGGCGGCATGTCTCGTACTCCCGTGCTACTCTTTTTTTTCCAGGAGTCTTTGCAGAGTTTTCAAGCCGCCCTCCTTTTTGAATTTACCAGCCATACCAAAGAATTTTAACATATATGAAACCGGCCGGATATTCAACGGGCTTATCCTATTATGGGGGTGGGACGCTCAGCTTGCATTTTTGCTGCAGATTTAGCACAATCTTTATGGTTTTCAGGCTGGAAAAATGAAATCAATGCCATCACTCGAGGCCGTGCACGAAGTCAAGGGGAAGCGCTTCCTGTTTGCCGTAGAGACCTCTGACCGAGGAGTGGACTACCTGAAATACGAGCGCCTGCGAATGGATATCTGGCAGGACCCGGCCGACCACCTCACCGGCGCCCGAAACCTGATGAGCGAGAATTTTCTCTATAATGGAGCAAGCCTGTTCATTGCCGTATACGAGGAGGGCCGGCGCGGGCAGTTCGAGAGAGATGATGAACACTTGGCCGCCTTCGCCTACGGTTACGTAGGGGTGGATGACAAGATCGTCGCCTTTCGCAAGCAGGAAAACCTGATCTTCTACTCCCAGTATGCGGCTGTGCGCCCGGACCTCCAGAGCAGAGGCCTGGGAATCCTGCTTAAGGAGTTTCAGCGCGAACAGGTGAAGGAGCGCCTGGGCGTGCGGATCATCACCTGCACCTTCGATCCCCTGGCCGGCGTCAACGCTTACCGCAACATCCACATCTTGGGAATGGAGGTCCGGGCCTATAAAGACGCCTACTATGAGGACTTCTCCGGCCTCTTGAACAGGGAGGATGTCCCCAGCGACCGGTTCCTGGCAGCCTGGGATCTGGACAAACAACGCAGCCGAAAACGGTCGGAGGTCGACCTCCCGGGCCTCCTGTTGGCCGGTGCCGAGTGTCTGCTCACAGAGCCGGCCCGGGTCCCGGGGAAGCACGTGGAGCTGGACCTGAGGGTGGCCAGAGATCTGAGGCCGGGACCGCTGCCGGATCCGGCCCTGATCGAGGTCCCCTTTGATTTCTACACCATGCTCAGGGAGACGGACGTCACAGATCATCAGGTCCGTCAGATCCCCATCGCCTGGAGGGATGTCTCCCGCCGTGCCTTCCATACTCTGTTTGCCGCCGGCTACAGGGTCATCGATTTTAGGTATCTGAAGAGTGATGGGGAAAAGCGGGATTTTTACGTGTTGAGCAAAACACAAGTCTGAGAAGAAAACGGGATGCCATGAAAATACCCAACGATCATTCATTTCGCCTGATTGCGCGGACCGAGCTGCACCGGCATTTCTGTTGCCAAAAGTTTGGAAATGTTATAGATATTGAGACCGAGGACCCGCCCGCCCGCGAGCTCGCTGGCCATCTTATCGAGGGCGGCCAGGTTTACTACCCTGGTGTGTGTGCTGACTGCCGTTGATCATTGAACGGATGAAATCAGTACATTATTATAATTGAAGAAGGAGAATACCATGTCTGAGATCACCAAGCAGATCGAAAATGCCATCATCGGAGCCATCCAGCTGGAGGTCAACGGCCGCAAGTTTTTCATCCATGCCGCTGAGGTGACCGAGCACGAAAAAGGGAAGAACATGTTCACGTTCCTTGCTGAGGAAGAGGTCAAGCATCTCGAGACCTTCAGCAAGCTGTTCAGTGAGATCCTGGATGGTGATGACTGGAAAAAATACATAAAGAGCAGCGACATCGAAGGCGAGGCGCCGCTGGTGGAGAGGCTGAAGGAGCGCCTGAAGAGCGGAGAAGGCAAGGGCGAGACCGAGGCCCTCAGCATCGGCATGCAGCTGGAGATGGAGGCGATCCAGTTCTTTCAGAAGGCAGCGGCGGAAACAGATGACCCGGTGGCCCGCAAGATATTCTGGGACATTGGCGAAGAAGAGAAATTCCACTACGATCTCCTGCAGGCCCAGCACGATTCAGTGACCAATTCGGGATTCTGGCTGGACGGTGCCGAATTCCAGATGGACGGGAAGTGGTAAACTGAATCCGTTTTTGTAAAGATATTTTACAATATTTTCTTTTTGTGTTATCCTATCCATGAATCACCCCTGGAAATCCGCGGGTGGACCCTGGCTTCGTGATGGTATGAAACTTGCTCTTGGGAACCCCCTGAACCATCCACCAATAATTGGATAGACAATGCACATCAAGCTGCCGCTCTTACTGCTCTTTTTCACCTTCATCGCAGGGGCGTCCTCCCAGCTTTCCGAGGAGGTCAATGATCCGGTCGTAGTGCTCAACCCGGCTTCCCAGAACACCTTCCGCCTCAAGGCCTTTGGTGAGGCCTTCAAGGTCCAGCTGGATCCTATCCACCCCGACGCTACGGTTTTTGTCTCGGAGCAGCTCTTCGATGGTCTGGTGACCCTGGATTCCGAATTGAATCCGATCCCTGCTTTAGCGAATTACTGGGACAAGGATCCCGAGGGCCTCGTCCATCGTTTCATGCTGCGCGAGCGCGTGCGGTTCCATCACGGCGAGGAGCTTACTGCCGAGGATGTGAAATTTTCGCTGGAACGGATCCTGGATCCTGCAAATGCATCCCCCTATGCCGTATATTTTGTGGACCGCGTTGTTGGTGCCCGGGAATTCCACTCCGGAAGGGTTCGGGAGGTCACCGGTTTCCAGGTCGTGGACAGCCACACGTTTCTTATCAAGTGGACGAGACCCTATGCCATGGCACTTTCTCTGCTGAGCATGCCTTTCTGCAAGATCCTGCCGCGGGAGCATGTCCTGGAACAGGGCCGGAGCTTCTTTCAGAAGCCCACGGGCACAGGACCATTCATGTTCGAGGAGTGGGTCAGGGACAATCGCCTTGAGATCGTGGGCGTGCGGCTGGCCCGAAATCCGGGCTACTTCGGTGGCATCCCTCATCTTGAATATGTGGAATTCTGTCCCCACTACCAGCTGGATGACTTCATGCAGGGGAAGGTCCACGCCATTCCCGTGGAGTCGGAGAGACTGCTCCAGGGAGATTATCAGGTCTTCCGGGACGGATCCATCCATCCGTTCTTCCTGGGGATGAGCTGCCATATCGCGCCGCTGGATGATCCTCAGGTCAGGCGGGCCATCGCGCTCGGTGTCGACAAGTCGGAGATCGTGCGGGTTACACACGATGTGCGGTATCATCGGCAGCTGCTGCACGGCTTCATCCCCTCCAAGCTGCCCGGCTTCTTTCTGACCGATGAATTGAATACTTACAATCATCAGCAGGCCCAGGCGCTGCTGGAAGAGGCTGGGCATACACCGGAGAACTTTCCCGAACTCACACTGCTCCTGGAGGAGCCCCGGACCGATTTCAAACATCGACTTTTCGTTGAGCTCCGCCGCCAGATGAGGGCCTTGGGGATCGAGCTGAGGGAGGAGTACTTCCGCAGAACCGAACAGGTGCGGGATTTCCGGCATCCCTTCCTGATGCTGAGCGCCCGCCAGCTGGATTTTCCCGGCCCCGAGGATATCATTCGGCCGCTGTTCGCCTCGGATTCACCGGAAAACCTGTGCCGCTACCACAATCCCGAGCTTGACAGCCTCCTGCGGGCCGCCGAGCTGGAGAAGAGCTGGAATGTCCGCACGAGGCTTTTTGTCCAGATTCAGAAGATCCTTAACACCGATATGCCGGCCGTACCTCTGTTCTCCCAGCAGAACCAGGTGGCAGTGCAGCCTTTTGTGCGGGGGATCAAGAATCCGCCTCTGGGATTCTACTATATCAAGATGAAGAACGTCCGAATGGAGAGATAGGGCAACGAAATGGCTGTGTACATCTCTTTGCGCACCCGCCTGGCGCTCTGGGTGATCTTCCTGATGCTCGCTCAGGTGGCTTTGGTCCTGTTCGTGATCCAGCGGCAGGAGGTCGTCGCTATCGAGCAGGAGCAGAGGGAGAAGGGCCTGGTCCTGGCCAACAGCATCATCCAGGAGAACATCCCCCTCCTGGTGCGGTTCGATTACGACGCCCTGAAGGAAAACCTCGATGCCCGGATCGACGACATGCTGGTCTATATCATCTTCTATAATCGTTTCAACATTCCGGCCGCGGGCAATGATTACATCGTCGGATTCGACGACATCTATCAGTTCACTAATTTGGGGGCGGAGCTCACTGACAGGGAGGCCGTCGTCCGGCGGCATCAGCTGCGGGATGCCGAGCACAACCCCCTGGGCGATGTGCTCGAGATCGAGGTCCCCATTTTCCTGCGTGATGTGAGCGATCGCTGGGGTTCCGTGAAGCTGGGACTTTCTCTGGAGGAGATGCATGCCGAAGTGCGGCGCACGA
>JBGUED010000183.1:0-5667 GCA_041821525.1 Candidatus Aminicenantaceae bacterium
GTAGATGGCTTGAGAAAATGTGATCTTCCCGATGAGCTCGTCCACTGAGTGCCCGCGGACAGCGACCCTGTTGGGTGCCACATCTGTGATGCCGGTCTTCCAGTGCAGATCACTCATTGCGTCCTCCAACTGCGCCCACCAGCTTGAGCGCGGCCGCGGGTATGTCGGCCACGCTCTCCACCACATGCACGCCCACTTCCTTGAGCCGGCCGACCTTGCTGGCATGGGAGCCTCGTGTGCCTTCCACAATGGCGCCGGCATGCGAGAAGCGCGTGCCGGATTTGGCGGCCTTGCCCCCGATGTAGGCGATGACGGGCTTTGTCAGTGTCCCGGCTTCGATCAGGTCGGCCACCCGCTCCTCCTGGGTGGTCCCGATCTCACCGAACATCACGATCAGGTCTGTCTGCTCATCCTCTTGGAAGAGAGACACAACCTCGGGATGAGAGAGGCCGACCACGGCATCGCCTCCCACGTGGACGATGGTGCTCTGGCCGAGCCCGGCTTTTGTCAGGTAATAGGATATGGCGGAGGTCATGCCCCCGGAGCGGGAGGTGACCCCGATGTTTCCGGGCCTAAACCATTCCCGAGCCCGCTCCGCTCTGCCCCCGATCATGCCCAGGACCGCCTTGCCCGGACTGACCAGTCCCAGAGTGTTGGGGCCCACGAAACGCGCATCGTGCTTGTCGGCAAAGGCGGCGATCTCGAGTACGTCCTGAATCGGCACTCGGTCCGGGACGATGACTACGAGCTTCACGCCGGCGGCGATGGCCTCTAGGGCGGCGTTCTTGACCAGTGTGGCGGGCACAAAGATGACACTCACATCCAGTGCTCCGGACCGCTCCCAGGCTTCTTCCACAGAATCATAGACCAGCACGCCCAATACGTCCTGGCCGCCCTTACCCGGGGTCACTCCGGCCACAACCCGTGTCCCGTATTCCGTCATCAAACGGGTCCGGATCATCCCTTCCCGGCCGGTGATGCCCTGGATCACGACCGTCGCATGTTCATTGACCAGGATCGACATCGTATTCTTCCGATTCCTTATTTCCTGCCTGTCCTTAATCTCCCGGCTCGTCCTGATTCTCTATGACGCGTGCACGGTACTCACGGAGTCCCGGCATGGGAAGTTGGATGGCGATCGCCTCCTGCTCGTGGAACCGGCAGAAAATCTCGCAGGCCAGGCATTCCGTACACTTACCCTTCTGGGCCGCATCCCGTTCCACGGCCAGCTCCGGTCTCTGTTCGTCATCGAGCTTCAGGATCCCGGGAGCACAGGCCTCGATACACCCGCGTGTGCGACAGCCGGCACATCTCTCGTGATCGAAATACACGGCACCGGTCATAGTCGCAAAGGAATACCAGGCTTCTGGTAACTCCGGGTCTGCAAGCGGCCGCACCTTGTGCGGTCGGGCGCCGTTCGCTATGATCAGCTCCTCCATGCGTCGGGCGCAGAACTCGGGAGAGTCATCCCGGCCGTAGCCCTCGACAATCCCGGGGATATCCTTAAGATAGAGGCCCAGGATCTCGATGGCCTGCTCCTCGTAGTTGCCGCCCAGGCGGATGACCGCAGGGATATCGATCCCCTCCTCCAGGAAGGCCTTGACCAGTCCCCGGGCGGAGTGGAACTGCTCCTGGCTGGCCACGCCTGAACCCGAGGCGAAGTAGCCTTTGATATTGGGCTGCGAGAGGATGACCTTGGCCGCCCGGTACACCTTGGCAGCGGCCGGATTGCCGCTCGTGTCGCAGTAGTTGGCCAGCTTGAAGCCGCGGTTCAGCACCGCGTCCATGGACATCATAGAGCCCCCCCCGCCGGCCCCGTTGAAGCCGATGGCCTTCTCCTCCGGGGAGATGTCCTCGTGCATCTGGAGAAAGTAGAACGTACCCCGGTAGTCCTTTTCTTCGATCCGGTAGGCGATCTTCTCCAGTTCGGTAGGGGGCCGGTCGAACTCCCGGGCCACCTCGATTCCCAGGTCAGGGTGCCGGAAGACCGCATAATCATCCACGGTGAAGTGGCAGTCAGCGGCGTAGACCTGCCCGTCCTCGGTGCGGACCAGAGGATTCATCTCAGCCGAGCGGGCATCATAGGAACGGGCCACTCGGTAGAACCTGGTCAGCAGCCCTGAGATCTGGAGCAGCAGCGTCCCTGTGATACCGGTGCGGCGGATGAGGTTTCGGACCTCATATTCCCTCACTCCCGCAAGGATATCAATGGGCATACGGGCGATCTTCTCGGGATGGACCTTGGCAATCTCCTCGATCCCGGTACCGCCCACGGAGCTGAACACCAGGAGCGGCGCCTTGGCGGCATCATCGATGACCAGCCCGGCGAAATACTCGTCCGCGATCGCAAGTTTTTCCTCCACCAGGACCGTGTCCACCACGAAGTTCTTGACCTGAGTGCCCAGCAGCTCGCGCGCCTGGGCCTCGGCTTCCTCGGGAGTGTCGGCGAACCGGATGCCCCCCAGGCCGGCCCGACCTGTGACCCAGACCTGGATTTTCAGCACCACGGACCGCCCGAGCTTCGCGGCGATGGCACCGGCCTCTTCGGGCGTGTGTGCGACACCGCCCTCAGGAATCCGGATACCGCCTTGCTTCAGCAGGTGTTTGCTCTGGTATTCGAATAGCCGGGCCATTTTTGTATCCTGAAAGTGAATCCCTATCTTATTAAAACAGCCCCAAGCAGTCAATCACTCTCGCAAATGGGGTGGTGAGAATCAGAAGGGGGTGGTTCGGCAGGACTCGTCAATCGTTCAATCAAAAGGGTAAACCTCCTCAATTTCGTGAGGATTGAATAAACAGGTATGTTTTTGCGGAGCCGTATGGGGGAGGTCTGGGAAGCCTACTTGATCCACATCTGAAAGGTAACCCCATCCTCCTCGCTGTAGATCTCCAGGACTTCGCCTTTCATGGAGAGGAGCTGCCGGATCATCCTGTCCAGGTCATACCCTTCCTTCCTCAGGCGGACCTTATCCTCCTGGGAGATGGCGGAAAACGCCAGATCGGCCAGAGCCCAGGGGATGTTGAGCTTCAGGGCCGGTTTGCGCTGGCCCTGCTTGTAGATGCGGAAGTACAGGATCCGCGCTCCTCGCTCCTCCTGCTCTTCTCTCGCCTCCCCATATTCTTCGAATGCATCGGGGTCGATGCGGAGGATGGCCAGCTTGGCCCGGTCGCAGAGTTCTTCATCGCGTGATTCATCCAGGATGTCTTTGAGGGCTGGGAGCGCCATCTCCCGGGTCCGCTGTTCCTCGACGAAGCTCAGCTGGATGGCAGCGTAATAGCGTACATCCCGGTGTTCGCTCTTCAATCTCTTCTCGGCCTCGGTAAGGTAGGACCTGCGTCCGTTCGTGTACAGACGGATGGCCAGGTCCACGATGGTGTTTTCTGCATCTTCGGTCAGGCTCTGGTCCGCATCCTCCTGTCGGAGGAAGCGCTTGAACACGGCCAAGGCATCCGCATCCTTTCCTCCCTGTTCCTCCAGGCATTTGCCCTTGTAGAAGAGGGCCTGGGCATAGAACCGGCTGTCCGGGTGCTTTTCCAGGAGCTCGTCCAGGATCTTCTGGGCCTTGGTCCATTTTTTATCGAAGATCAAGACCTTGGCCTCGGTGAACAGGTCATAGTCGGACTGGGCCTCTATGTAGGACTGGCCCAGGGAGAGGGCCATGAATGTTATCAGAAGCACAATGTTTATTTTTCGCATCTCAAACCTCGCTCTCCTGCAGTTCTTTTTTGACCAGTTTGATCTTCATGACCAGTTGTCTTTCCTGGATGAGCGTCTGGAGCTTGACCAATTCGGCGGCGGACAGCTTCTGGCTGATTTGGCTCAGCTCCAGGAAGAGCAGCTCGATCTGGTCGCAGAGAACCTTGGCCTTGGATATTTGGTAGGAACCAAGCTGCTGATCGATATATCTCTTCTTGGACAAGAGGTCTTTAGCCTGCTGGGAGCCATACTCGCTCTGCCAGAAATCAGCGGCCTTCTCTGGAGACGACTGGACCAGATCGAGCAGCAGATACTGGCTCCTTTCCAGATAATCCAGCGTCGTGCGGCGGGCCACCTCGATATCCATGCTCTCCAGCGCCCCGGTCGAGATGACCCACTCCCGGGAGGCCAGATCCAGTGGTTCGGAGGTGCGCAGAACCAGGAGGGTCAGGACGGCACCCAGGAGAACACCCATAAACAGGGCGGCATAGACCGGCCGCATCCGTGGCTGAAGCAGGGCTTTCCAGAATCCGGTCAGGCCCTGAACAGTGGCCCTGGGCCCGCGTCCCAGGACGCGATCCGCAATCCTGTCGGGGAGGCCTTCCCAATCCACCTTCTCCATGGCTGCGGACATGTCCGGATTCAGGGTGTCCGCACCGTTGAAAACCTTCTTCATATCGTTCATCTCCCGGCGGCAGCCTGGACAGGTGTGGAGGTGGGCCTCCATCGCCCGGCTCATCTCATCGGGGAGTTCCCCATAAAGATAGGCCGCCAGTTCCCTTTGATAACGTTCACATTGTGTGTTCATGGCTGTGCTCCCACATAGGGACTCATGTGTGCTTTAAGGTTCTGAATTGCCTTGAAATTGAGGGATTTTACCGTTCCCACGGCGATATTCAGGATCTGGGCAATTTCCGTGTAATGAAGCTGGTTGTAGTGACGCATCACAAAGATCATGCGCTGGCGCTCGGACAGCCGGCTCAGGCAAAGCCCAAAAACATCCTTCAGGTCCGTGGCGGAGGAAGGATCCGGGGCCGGGCCGGATCGGTCCAGTCCAACCTCTTCGGGTTCGACATCCACCAGGAATTCACGGTCTTTCTTGTGCTGTTTGCGGTAGTGGTCGATACACAGGTTCTTTGCGATCTGCAGCAGCCAGTTCTGGAAGCTCTTCCCCTGCTCGAACATGGCGGCCTTCTGATAAAACCGCAGGAACGTTTCCTGTACAATATCCATGGCGTCCTCATTATTCCGGAAGAAGGAATACGCCAGCAGATAGACTTTTTTCTGATAAAGTCGGGTTATGGCCTTGAAGGCCTCCCGGTCTCCCTCACGGGCGCTCAGCACCAGCGCATGGATGTGCGCCTGCTCGGCCGTATCTTGACGCTCCATCAGGTTTCAGATCTCCTCATGATATTCTCTTCGTCGAGTTCTACGGAAGATCTTCCCAAAAGGTTCACCCCCGATCCGAGTCAGGGACAATCCCGTACTATCTGTAGCGAAGCCACTTGAAGATCTCGGGCAGGCGTGGCGGTTTGCCGTACATCAGGATGCCCACGCGATAGATCTTGCCAGAGATCCAGATCATGGCCAGGATGGCAGCGATTAACAGGACGATGGACCCCAGGATCTGGACGAAGGAGGGCAGCATGATGCAGATGCGCAGCAGCATGAGCATGGGCGCAAAGAAAGGGATCAGGGAGAGGGTCACCGACAGGGTGCTGTCAGGGCTGCGCATCACGAACACGATCAGCAGCAGAGGGATGACCAGCAGCGCCATCACGGGCATCATCAGCTGCTGGGCCTCTTTCTCGTTGTTGACCATGGAGCCGATGGCCGCGAACAATGTGGAATAAAGGAAATACCCCAGCACAAAGTAGATCACGAAGTAGATGAAGACATAGGGCGGGATGGTCGGGATCTTGAAGGCATCCATCTGGGGAAAAGCCGACGAGGCCAGGGCCCGCCCCTTG